>PMWR01000558.1 GCA_003166055.1 Acidobacteriaceae bacterium | reverse complement strand
AGGAAAAGGCCGAAATCACGCGTTTTTTGCGCATTTTCTACCCCTCGATATTTGATAGTTCTTGTTTATAATCAGTTACTTACACAGGCAATAACATACTTGGCTGACTACGCCTTCCCTTTGCCGGTATTATGGTGCAGCCCCAGTAGCTCAGTGGATAGAGCAAACCCCTCGTAAGGTCAGGTCGCGGGTTCGATTCCTGCCTGGGGCAAATATCTTGCAAATTCGCACGTTCAGGTATAGGCTGAAAGAACCTTACGAGAGGTTGCGTCTATCCCGAGTGAAAACGCGGGTTCGCGCACAAAGCCGACAGGGTCAATCGACGAAATCGATTGACCCTGTTTTCTTATGAGNNGGTAAAGGGGCCGCGATCTGAGATTCACTAATTGAAGGAAATGGAATTGGGCCTCCTTCCTCGAAAAACTCTGGTTTACGTACATGATGATCGTTTCCCTTGTCTACGACACAATAAAAGGGTCCGTTGTTTTGATCTGCAATACGAAGAATTTTATTGCGCGCCATCACTAGTGATGCTGCCCACTCTGCGCCTCGGCTGTTGGTATCTGCCAGGAGAAATACCTTTGCGCGTGCCTTGATAACGGCGTACCTGTTTACTCCATCTTCCCGTATGCCTTTGTCCCCGCTGATTATCACCCATCCTCGGCCAGTCGCATCTGCAATCCACTCTGGATCGGGAGCGGCTGGGAGGTAGTGCCTCCTATGCACCTCGACATTGACATCCAGGGCGCGCAGCAAGTTAGCAGTTACCTTGCTTTGATGCGTAGCGTCCAAAAACAGCACAGTCGAACTCGGATTAGGCTGCAAGTTGTTCAATGTACCCTATCGCTCCTTCAATTTCTGATTCGGGAATCTCATAATCGTCGGCAATCATTTCGATACTATCTCCGGCTCGACGACGGTTCCAAACCGATGCCACAGGGACACCTAGCAAATCTATGATGGGACGACCAGAAGATACGGTCGGAATGATGGAAACTACCTTTCCGGTCTGATGTGCCGGGTAGAGTTTGATCGGATTGAAAGACGCATCCCTTTCAATCCTCTCCAGGTATGAATCTAGTATTTCCCTCAGCCCGAGTTGTCCGAATTGCGACAGGTTGATGGTTTGCTTCTGCCGTCCCTCAATCGTCTTCACAAAGAGATCGCGCCCATCGGTATAAAACTCTTTGGAAAGTAGCGGGTGTTTTGGGTTGGACATGGCAAGGACTTGTAGTTCCTTAACCGCACTTCTCACGCGTGGCAGCTTTACTCTGTGAAGTCGCGTTATGACGGAAAGGATATGCACTTCCGTCAGATTGTAGAAAGAAAAGAGGGCAGACTCTCGGTCCGCGGGAACGATGAGAGGTTCAACTAATTCCCGCTTCTTGTTATATCCAGGTCTTGACCATCTGTGCAGCGTTGGCTTTGGGATGTTAAGGAAATATGCAACCTCTGCAAGAGAGTAAAGAGGTGCTTCCCGAACGTCATCATTTGATGGCTCACGGGTGTACGGAATTCTGACTTCACGAAGTCCAGCCATAGTGACAGCCCCTTGACCTTGAGGACACATCGGGTATACGCTCCAATCTAGGAGCGTGTATGCCGAATATGCCCAGCGCCTCTGCCAAGAATGTGACGGGCGATTCCGACCACTTCACAGATTTTGTACGGCGCATAACATCAGTGCCGCACTCTGAAATCAAATCCCAATTAGATGCAGAACGGGAAGCCAAGCGAACGGCTAAGGCTTCCGCTTCCCGCGTCCCTGTCTCTTCATCCACTTCGGAACCTTCTTAGAAGGCTTCCGTTTCTCCCACCTTGCCGGTCAGCTCTGCATAGGTCAGTCGTTTTCCTGAAATCTGCGATACTGCCAGCATGAAACGGTCGCGGTCGTCCAAAGGATTGTCTTTGGTGGCGCGATTGTTGAACCGGAAGACCTGTTCTCCGATGTAGCGGTCAAGGTGGAACGGTTCGACGGCGATGTAGGTTCCACGCAATCCGCGCTTCAACAGGCTCCAGAAGTTCTCGATTCCGTTGGTATGGACTTCGCCTCGCACGTATTCGGAGATGTGGTTGACGGTATCGTGCACGAATCCCATCGCGTTGAGGTTCTTGTATTCAGGCAATCCGTCAGTGAATACCTTGCTTCCCTTGGACACGTTGTCCAGAATCAAATCCTGTAGCACCTTGCGTTCGATTTCTGGAATGACCTGGGCGCGAACGCGCCGCGCTTCCCTGAACTCGGGATTGTAGACCCATTGGCCTTGGGCGTTCTTTACAGTCCGGGCGGTCTTCATCCGCTGGCTTAGGTGCTTGTTCTTTGGTGCTCCTCCGATGTAGGCCTCGTCCACTTCGACGGGACCGCCCATCATCTCGAAGGTGCCATCCTGTAGAGCGGCGCGGATGCGGTGGAGCATGAACCAAGCAGTCTTTTGAGTCACATTCAAATCCCGCATGAGTTCATAGCTGCTGATCCCGTTCTTACAGTTGACCACGAGCCAAACGGCCACGAGCCACTTATCGAGCGGCACGGGCGAGTCCTCGAAGATGGTTCCCACCTTCACAGAGAACTGCTTGTGACAGTCTTTCGCCATACACTTGAACATGCGTCGAGTGCTGAGGTAAGAGACTTTCTTCCCACCACACTGCGGACACACGGCGCCGCCCGGCCAGCGCATATCCTTCACGAACGCCACACATACATCAGGGTTCGCAAAGTATCGGATAGCCTCAACCAAACTCTTTGGATATTCATCCTTCATAGCTTGTTCAGACTACCCCAAAACAAGTGGTGAGTCAAGTATATTTATGCCAAATCAATCGCTGTCAGGCGGTCTCCGGCTCGGCATCGGCGACCGGCGATGAGGTCGCAGGCTGCGAAAGAACGTCGCCGAGAACCTTGTAGCGGCCGCCGTAATAGAGCAGGGCATAGTTGCGGACCCAGGTCGCCACGGGACCTCCTAGACCAAACTCCACAAGCACGCCAATGCCGAGGCCGATGACGACGAACAGGATTTGAAAGAGAACGTGGAAGACCATTCCGAGGGGAGTCGTGTCCTCAAGCATGTCAAGAAAGCCGCTTGCCGATGCGGCCAGAACGCCAAAAATGATCAGCAATGGAGTTCCCACCACGATCAACAACGCGAACAGGGCGGCAACGGGCAGTACGGCGCGCAGGAAACAATACGCGACGAACGATCCCTTCCGCGCCGCAATGTGGGTGCGCGCGGCTTTCCATGCTGCGCCGAAAGAGGCGTCTTCGAGCGCCATGTGGGGGAGCACGAAATCGTGCAGAACAACGTCCACGACGAAGGCGATCAGCGCGAGGATGGGAACTATGAAGAACAGGGGTAGGAACAGCGGGAGCAAGCTGCTGGAATCGACTTGGGAGTCAGTTCCAGCGGAGTGAAACAGCCTATATGAGTTGACGGCGAAGGGAGAGACGATCGCCGCCGAGATCAGGGCGTAGAAGATCCACACGATCAGGCCGGCGTTGAAGAAGCGAATCGCCTGCGAGCGATGGCGGTTCCATGCCGGCCGGATTTCCGTTGTCTGATACACCAGGCAGTGGAAGAAGACGAAGCGCAGGCAGGCGACCAGGTAGAAGAGAATGATACCCAAAGCGATGAAGGCCACAACGCCAAGGACGAGGATCGCGATCATTTCGTCGGAAAGGTGAAAATGCCCGTCGGCGCCGACGCTGGAAATCACCTGATGGCTGGTGGTGTAGCTGAGGTTCACGGTGAAGCCTTCGCTGATGCAGGCGACCGTCGCCAGTTTGAGATAGGTGCTCATCTCGAACGGGTGAAAGAGATATCGCCTGGTTCGTTCAATCGCGGGTGAAACCGCCTGCGAGGCCGAGAAAACTTTCATCGAAGTCGCTCCGGATTCGGCAAGCGTAACACAGAGCAGGCTCGATCGGAGCCGGCAAATCAACTCCAGCAAATCGGGGTTCCCAGGGAAGCGACAGTCGCCGAGGTTATCCGATTCCGGGCGTGCCTGCAAAGATTGGCGGCGGGTAGAGTATGTTGCCGAGCGCCGGGTAGCGGCCACCGTAGAAGATCAGCGCATACTCCCGCACGCCCGTGCTCAACGGTCCGCCGAGGCAGATGCTGGCCAACACGGCGAAGCCGAAGGCCACCACGCCAAAGAATACCTGGATGAGAANNGGCAGAACCAGATCGCGCAAGATCAGGTCGGTGACAACTCCAGCCAATGCCAGCAGGAGAATGATTGGGATCAGGGGCAATACCAGAGCAAGCAGCAATCCCCAATCGAATGGGCCGCCTTGTTGACTCTCATGGAACAGCCGCACACCTCCGGAAATGAACGGTAGAGCGATGGCGACCACCACGATCAGGAAGCAGAATCCCACCGCCACACTGAGCCAGAAGAAGCGCATCGCCTGCTCGCGATAGAGCCACCAGCCGGGCCGAATCTCCGTGGTGTTGTGGACCAGGCAGTGAAAGAAGGCGAACCGCAGGCGCGTGATCAGGTAGAACACCAGGAGCGAGAGAATCATCGCGAACAGTATGGCGAAGACGGCGACCACGATCCATTCGGGCGCAAAGTGGAACGGCGTCGAGACGTTTGGTCCGTGGCTTGAGGAATGACCACCGCCTGAGGAGGAATGGAAATTGCTGCCCAGGCCTTCGGTGACGATCGCGATCAGGCCAAGCTTGAGATACGTTCCCCAGTTGAATGGCCTGAAGAGCAAGTCCCTGGTGCGTTGAATGGCGGGCGAAACAGCATCGACGGCGGAGATGACGCGCATAGCAGGCCTTTTCTTGAAACGCACAACGTAGTTTAACTACGCAGATTTTACGCTCGGAGTTCCGCAGTTGGGTCCGGGATCACGCTCCACCAGGCATCGAAGGCGGCCAGTGCGCGCTCGCAGACCAGCCGGTGCCGCTCCTTCTTATCGCGAATCCTCTTGCGTAGCTCTTCCTCAAGCGGCTCGAGCAGATCGAAGGTGATGTTAGCCGGTTGAAAGTCTTTGGGATCGGCGTGGGTGATGTAGTGGACGAGCGAACCGAGAGCGCTGGAGCGCGGCGCGGGGATGGGTTCCTCACCGCGAACCAGTGCGGCGGCGTAGAGGCCGGCGAGCAGACCGGTGGCGATGGATTCGGTGTAGCCTTCGACACCGGCGAGCTGGCCGGCGAAGAGGATGGTTGGCGCACGAAAAGAAGAAGCAGGTCCTTCGACTCCCTTCGCTACGCTACGGTCGCTCAGGATGACAGCATTTTTGTTGAGTGCGGCCTTGTTGGTTGCGGCGGCGCAGGGATTGAGGCGGAGACACTCGTCAAGGAGCAGCGGCGCCTGGATGTAGGTGTTGCGATGAATCTGGCCGTAGCGCAGGAAGCGCGCGTTTTCGAGGCCTGGGATCAGCCGCAGCACGCGCGCCTGTTCGCCGAATTTCAGATGATTCTGGAAGCCGACCAGGTTGTAGCTGTCGGCGCGGACGTTTTCTTT
>PMWR01000415.1 GCA_003166055.1 Acidobacteriaceae bacterium | reverse complement strand
CGTGCGCCTTTTGCTTTGGCCAGCGCCGAGGCCTTTTCAACAGCCGCCAGCGCTCCAGAAATCACGGTCTGCGTCGGCGAATTCAGATTGGCCGCAGCCACGGTGAGCCCGGTTTCCGCCTCCGCCTCCCGGCAGGCTTCCGCCACAAGCACAGGCGATAAGGAAAGCACAGCAGCCATCGCGCCCTCGCCGGCCGGCACCGCCAGTTGCATGGCCCGTCCGCGTGCCTTCACCGCCCGCACCGCATCGGCGAATTGCAGCGTTCCCGCCGCCACATGGGCCGACCACTCGCCCAGCGAATGTCCTGCCGCCAGCGCCGGCTCCACGCCGTGCTCCGCCAGAACCCTCCACGCGGCCACGCTGACCGTGAGAATCGCCGGCTGCGTGTTTTCAGTGAGCCGCAGGTCGGATTCAGGGCCCTCAAAAATCAGCTTGGAAAGCGGAAAGCCGAGCGCCTCATCGGCTTCAGCAAAGGTCTCAGCGGCGATGGGGAAGCGCTCTGACAGGTCCCGGCCCATTCCAACTGCCTGCGAACCCTGGCCGGGGAAGAGAAAAGCAATTTTAGTCGACATTTCGTTCCTGATTTTATCGTGCTGCTCGGGAACCTTAGTTCCACCGCTTCTTGTCGTCGTGGTCGTCGTCGATCTGCCGTCCGTTTCCGTCGAACCGCACCGTCCGGCCCTGCGACCGCATATAGACCTCGAACTTGCGCGCAGCCTTGCGCCGTTTCCACCGGTAATAGCGGTTGCGCAGCCCGTACCACGTCTCGCTGAAGGCGAAGGAGAATCCCCTGCGCGGCGACAGGCGGATGAAGAACAGCCCGGCCAGCGCCCCACCCAGTTCCGCAAACGCATACATGCGCATCGCGCCAAACATCATGGCCAGCGAGACCAGCGCGTAAATGACGGCGATATAGCGTGCCTTGATGCCGATGGGCAGAGGAAAGAGGATGAACTCAATGTCGCCGTAGAGCGTGCCGATCGCCACCAGCAGCCCGAAGATGCCGCCGAAGCAGCCAAAGAGTGGAATCTCAGGCAGCGAATAGCCCAGCGTGCCGTGAGCCGCATAAATAACCGTAGCCGCCACCGCCGTTCCAAGCACGGACGTCGCGTAAAGCCCGGTAACCCAGTTGGCCCCGTGCATGGTCTCAAGGAACCCGGCCATAAACCATAGCGAAAGCAGCTCAAGCAGCGTTCCCAGAATGCCGGTGTGGACAAAGCTGTAGGTGAACGGTTGCCAGACGTACCCGTGCAGGAAAGCGCTGGGGGCGAAGCCGAGCGCGCCGATAAACCCGGATGCATCCGCCCGAAATGCCACCAGCACCAGCAGCAAGCCGAAGTAGGCGAACAGGTTTATGAGAATCAGGCGGCGGGTAGCGCCGCGGAATTCAGGGAAGGAAAACGGAGTGGCGCCAAACCTTGCCATCGTAATCAACAGGGTAAACGCTGGAGCGGTTGGGTGTCATTCTGCCACCCCATGGAAAACAGCTCGCGACCGCAGTGGAGTGTACGCAGGTCCGGCGCAGTCCCGTTAAGGAACTTGAACCAGGCCCCGATGCCCAGCCGCATCCACTGCCCGTACGCCGAAAACCACATTGTCCTTCGAGATAGGCACCGTGACCGTAATCGGCCCGGCTCCGGCCTGCGGGGTCACCGTCTGCATATACTGCCAGTCCGGCGCCGTCGTTTCCCGCCACAGCAGCTCATAGTGCACGTTGGCCACAGCCCCCGCCGGCGCATCCCATTGCAACGTGCTCCCGTTGTCCAGCTTCTTGGTCACCATGGTCAGCTTCACCGGCTGCCCCGGCGCGGAGGCCAGTGTGGCAAGGGTGGCCGCATTGAGCCGCGCCACGTTGGCCACATAGTTGAAGTCGACAAACTGAATCAGATCGCCCAGAATGGGGTCGCTGGAGCCCGCCGGCGGCATGACAATGTTCTGGTGCTGGTGGTTGAAGTCCTCGCGCCACTCAGTGAAGCGNNGTCCGGCCGGTGTCGGCAATGGCGCGGGCCAATTCACGGCTGGGCGAGTCGTTCTCTTCGCCGAGGGCGCGAATGCGCCGCGCCTGCTCCGGCGTCGCTGCCACGGGAACTCCTTCCGAAAAGACACGAACGCGGTCCTTGAGTTGCAGCGTGTCGCCGGGCGTGGTATTGCCGCCCACGATGTCGTTGTTGAGCACCGCCTCCAACTGCCAGCCTTCGCTGTGCGCCAGCCTGGCCAGGTGGCTTGAGCCGTTCAGCCCCTGCTCCTCGCCGGCCACAGCCACAAAAACCACCGTTGCGGGCAAATGTAGCTTGCTCAGCGCCCGTGCGCATTCCAACGACACAGCTACGCCGGAAGCGTCGTCATTTGCACCGGGCGCTGGAGTTTTGGCGTCTAAGACATTGGTCACGCGCGAGTCGTAATGCCCCGTCACCAGGACCATCCTCTTGGCCTGGACGGGATCGGCTCCGCGCAGGATAGCGTAGACGTTGGTGATGGTCGTTGGTTGCGGAATGCGTTCCGAAGCAGTCTCGGTAAAGGTGTCGCGATGAACCTCAAGGCAGCCGCCGCANNTCCGTTTCCATGCTGGAAAGCGTGTTGCGGGTGCCGAAACCAACCAGCGCCTGAATCGTCTTTTCAATGTCCGCCGGCTTGATGGTCTGGAGGGCGCCGGCGATTGCAGGGTCCGGCGCGGCCGGAGCGACAGGTGTTGCATGGAGGGAAAAATCCGCCTGAGCGCAACAAACAGGAGCGAAAATCGGAGCAGCCAGCGCGAAGGTGAAAAGTAGTGCCCAGCGTGGGACGTTCATAGGGTATTCTCCTCAATTGGGGTCCCGCTCTATGGTTGCCGTTCGTGCCTCTTGACCTGAAGCCGGGTTCTCCCCAAGAATATCGGAGTCGCACCGAGAAATAACGTCATCTTACAATTCGAATCACCGTGGAAAGAGAGGAGGCTGCCATGCCCAGCTGCCCGGAATGCGAGAATGAACTAGATGTTGAACTGGACGAAGTGGAAGAAGGCGACGTCGTCGCCTGCGAGGAGTGCGGAACGGAGTACGAGGTGGTCGGCGTAGA
>PMWR01000428.1 GCA_003166055.1 Acidobacteriaceae bacterium | reverse complement strand
GAAAGCCTGCCCTGAGCGTAGTCGAAGGGGACCTGCGGTTGCACTTCGGGATTTATGGCACGAACTTTGGAGACGGGACACTAAAATGGATTCATGATCCTCGAAACCTTTCCCGTAGGCCCGCTGCATTGCAACTGCACCATCCTGGGTGACGAGGAGACTCGCGAGGCCATCGTCATCGATCCCGGCGACGAGATCGGCCGCATAGCCCGCCGCCTAAACGCCAGCGGCCTCAAGCTCAAGCAGATCCTCATCACCCACGCGCACATCGACCACGTCGGCGGAGCGCTCAAGCTCAAGCGCCTCACCGGCGCACCCATCCTGCTCAACGAAAGCGACCTTCCCCTGCTCGCCATGATGGACCAGCAGACTGCCTGGATCGGAGGCGGTCCCGTCCCCGAAACAGCCCCGCCCGACGAGAGCCTCGACGACGGCCTGGTGGTCGGCCTCGAACACTATCCCGCCCACGTCCTCCATACCCCCGGCCACACGCAAGGCTCCATCTGTCTCCACTTCGTCCCGCTCAAGATGGTCATAGCCGGCGACACTCTTTTCGCCGGCAGCATCGGCCGCACCGACCTCCCCGGCGGCGACTCTTATCAGATTCTCGATTCCATTCACACCCGTCTGCTGGCCCTGCCCGACGAGACCAACGTCGTCCCCGGCCACGGGCCCTCCACCACCATCGGCGCCGAACGCAGGCGAAACCCGTTCCTTAGCTAATTCACATAACAAATCATTCGCTTGAACATGTTTAATTTCAATTGATTGGAAAATTAATCTAAAGTAATACTTCCAATTAAAGAGCGACCATATTACTGCCCTGATTCTTCTCCAGATAGTCAATAAGAAGGTTTACTCCCTCGCTGAATTCCTGCGCCGGACTAAGCAGGCTGATCACCAGCCAACCCGACTCTTCCATCCCGAAAAAGTATCCGGGATGGACCCAGACTCCAAGCTCAAGCAGCGCCAGGACCGTTTGCTCGTCGGGATCGAGCGCAGGAATCCGCAGCATCGCATACCAGCCACCCTCGACCTCGAGCCGGCTCACCGACGGCAGTCGTCCTCGTAGTCTGTCGAGTTCCGCCAGATTCCCGCTCACGCGCTCCCGAATCTGTTCCTGAATCTCTCGACGGCCTGCCAGCCATTCTGGCAGCGCGCACTGCACAGGCGCATTGCTTGAAAGAAACGTGTCTGCGATCACCTCGAGCCGCCCAAGAGCCGCTTGCGCCGCTCCGCCCGCCACAATCCACGCCGCCTTCATCTGCGGCAATCCGGCTATCTTGCTCAGCCCGCTCACCACGAAGAGCGGAACTCCCTCCAGCGCTCCATCGAATCCGGATGCGAAACTCCGGCCCCGCTCGCCAATTCCCTGCCCGCCCATTCCGTAATCCAGAAAGACCTCGTCGACAATCAGCGCAAGATCGTGCTCACGGCAAATCTGCGCCAGTTCCTCGACTTCCCACCCCTTCGTAAAATGCCCGGTTGGATTGTTCGGGTGCACCAGCACAATGGCCCGCGTCTTCGGCGTAATGGCCCTGCGAAACCCCTCCGGATCGATCTGCCAGCCTTGGTCGTAAACCAGCGGCGCCGCCTTCAGCCGGACATCGTCCAGCCCCGCGAGGAAGTCGAACAGCGGATATCCCGGCTGCGGTACGACAATCTCGTTTCCCGGATCGCAAAGCAGCCGGAAAAGGTAGCTGTAGGCTTCGCTGGTGCTGGTGGTCAGCACAACCTGCTCCGCATCGACCGCGACGCCGTGGTCGGCATAGTACCCGCAAACCGCCTCGCGTGCGCGCAAGCTGCCCTTCGGTTGAGGGTCGTAGTCTAACGCGTGCGGATCGGCCAGGGCCGCCAGCAAGCTCGGGGTATAAGCAAATCCGCAGCGCGTCGGATTGGATGCGGTCAGGTCCGCTATCGGGAGGCCGGCCTCAGCGCGAAGCCGATGCGCCCGCGCAAGCTCGCTTTCATCCGTGTTCCAGTCCGTCCTCTGCGAAAACCGCATTCTCTTTGATCCACCAACAATCCGAAGAAGCCCCAACCGCAGTCGGTCGCTCGCAACTCGCGGCCCCCAAAAAACTGTGGGTGCCCCATCCTTCGCCTTTTTTCTGGCGAAGGGTGGGAAGGCACGAGGCTAGTGCGAGCCTCCCGCGAGCGTCTGCCGCACTGCAGGTGCCAGGTGCCACAATAGAGACAGGCGTCCTTTCCAACCATACATGGGCGCAGTTGGGGAGGGACATTGGCTCTGCGCGCGGTGGTCTTCGATTATGGAATGGTATTGACCGGCCCGCAGGATCCCGAGGCCCATGCCGCATTGCTCCGCATCACCGGTCTTCCCCTGGCCCGTTTCGAGAGCCTCTACTGGGCCGACCGTCATGCCTATGATGAAGGCAAACTCACCGGCCTCGCCTTCTGGCGGAAAATCATCGGCGACACCGGCCTCAACTTACCCCCCGGCGCCGACCAGGAGTTGAACCAATGGGACGCACGCATGTGGACCACAGAAAACCCCGCAATGCTGGCCTGGCAACAGAAGCTCAAGGATCGCGGGCTCCTCACCGGAATTCTCTCCAATATGGGTGATAGCGTGCTCGCCAACATGGAGCGTTCATTCGACTGGCTGCATCGTTTCGACGTCCTGGTCTGGAGCTTCCAACTGCGCATGTCCAAGCCCGACCCAGCCATCTATCGCCATATCCTCGAAGAACTCGGAACCGAGCCTGAAGAGGTGCTCTTCCTCGACGACAGGCTCATCAATGTGGAAGCCGCGCAGGCGCTCGGAATGAAAGCGATTCAGTTCTCTACCGTGGAACGGCTGCGATCCGACCTGATCGCCGCCGGACTGAACATTGAACTGCCGCTTCCCTGAATCGAGTTGAATTTAATCGAGCTAAATTCAATCGAACCGCCTTGCTGTCGGCCTCTACTCGGCCCGGTGACCCAGATGGTAGCTGATCCCAAGATTCGCGTTCATCACGTCGAGACCGGGATTGATCGGCACAACGAAGCCGTTCGAGAAATGAAAATCGCTGAACAGCCCCAGGCGCAAACCCCATCGTTCGCTCATTTTCACTTGAACGCCCGTAGCTGATTGCAGGCTGAAGTTCTCATAGCTCGCTTCCGACGAAGGCACTTTTTTCGTGAAGCCGATGACCCCGGCCTTGGCCTCGAGGTAGGGCTTGATGGTCTTCTTGCTCCGCCACTGCAAACGAAGCCCGATTGGCGATAACCCCACCCCGGGAACGTACTGCCGGATATTCTTATTCGTACCGTAGAGTGGAGTGCCGTAAATCGAGACATTAAGCGGCTTGTCCAAAAGGACGAAGGGCAGAAACTCCGCCACATAGTCCGCCTGCGCCCCTAGAAAGCGTCCCCATGAATGGCGGTCGTATTCAACGCCCCCCGTAAAGAGCTTCTCGTCATATCCGGAAGCAAAGATCGTGTAATTGCCATACGAAACCAATCCTTCGAAGATGAGTTCGCTCTCCGCGGGTTGCTTCGCCGGCTTCTGGCCTCCGTCCGAAGAAATCGCCTCCAGCGGCGCCATCGTCGTGGTCTCTGCCGCGATCTCATTCACCGCTGCATTCTCAAAATTCACCTGGCTCTTCGTGTCTACCGGCGTCTCCACAGGCGGCTGGGCCTTTGCTGGTGGCATAGTCGCCGCATCCTGTGCGAGCACAAATTGCGGCACAAGCAGGCAGAGCGCAGCGAAGAGGGCGGAACATCCGAGACGCACCCGGCTGGCCAATCTGCGGTCAGTCCTTCGCGAATTGAAAATGCGACGATCGATCCGATAAAAAAGCAATAGGCCTCCGGGGGAGTTGATTCTCAAAGCTCGAAGTCAATTTCCAGAAGAGTAACAGCCAACGCTGCCAATATAGCATGCGATTCAATTCGCGACACCGTCGTCCATCGCCGCCTGTCGCCTTACTGCATCCCCAGGTAGTTTCCATATCCAACAATCATCGTGGAGCCCACCAGAGTCAACAGCGTCAGAAACACCAGGATCTTCGTCCGCGGGCTCACCCCCCGCCACTCCTTCAGCGCAATCCCCCACAGCGTGCTGAAAATAATGATGCTGGCCATATGCAGCGTCCAACTTGAAAACCTGTAGCGCCCCATCTGCGTTTCACCCATGGTATAGAAAAAGAACTGCATGTACCAGGTGAGACCGGCCAGCGCTGAGAAGAAGTAATTCCAACTCATGGAAGGCGCCTTGCGCTGGCCTTCGGCCAACTCGAGCGCCATCTCGGTAGCCGCCGCATCGGTCGCGTTTTCAAGACGAGGATGCTCCCTGGAGTCCCGCGCATCCGCGCCCGCTGGAATCCGCAGGTATTCGCCATAGCTGCGGTTGCGTACGTTGAGAATCGCGCACCACACAAAGTTGGTCGTAAACCCGCCGGCCAACACCACAACCAGCACCGGAAGTCCTTGCCACACGGTGCTTGTTCCATGCGCCAGCGTAAGCTCCTTGATGGGATTGCCGGCGCGCAGCCCAAACGCGAAGCAGGAGCTCATCACGCCGCAGAATGTCGCGACGCCCAACCCCAGCTTCAAATTGAACTCGCGGATGCTGGCCAGTTGCTGCTCACGCGAGAGTTCTCTCTCTTTGGATATGCCCGCGGCTCCCGCAAACAGAATCCCCAGCACGCAGATCCCCACACCCACCAGGATGACGATGCCCGAGCGCTGCGTGAGCAACTGCCCAAATTGGTGGTCAAAGATTGGCGGCACAAGCGTGCCGAATACCGCCGTGTAACCCAGCGCCACCGCCATGCCCAGGCTCAACCCAAGATAGCGCATGGTCAATCCGAATGTGAGCCCGCCCAGCCCCCAAAGTACGCCGAACGAATATGCCCAGATGATTGCCGAAACCGGCGCACCGCGCAGCACGGGAATTAAATCGTGCGTCAGCAAACCCGCCAGGGCCCACGGCGCAATAATCCAGCTCACGATTCCGCCGGTGAGCCAATACGTCTCCCATGACCACCCGCGCACTTGCCGGTAGGGTACGTAAAAGCTGGCCGATGCCAAGCCGCCCAGCCAATGTAGAAACACGCCCAACAATGGATTTGCGCCCAAGTTATTTCTCTCCCGGAATCTCCGAATGATTCGCGCTCTGTCTCACTCCAGGCTCACGGCAAACTCGTAACTCCCTGCCGGTAACTCGAATCCACTCTGACCATCGTGCGTTGTTGTGTTTGCCAGTTTGCTCCCGGTCAATCGAGTCCCGTCCAGCTTGTACTTACTTGCTTCGCTCGCGTTCAGTTCCAACCAGCCAGTCGTATTCGCGGGAATCGTCACATGCCACGTGGCCGTCGTTCCATCCACCTTCCAATCTGAATGAATCTTCCCGTACGCCGACGCATAGTCAAACGCGACGCTGCCCATCCTTGCATCGAACACCGGATGCAGCACCACCGTGTGAAATCCCGCGTCCAGCGATGTTGCATCCACGCCCGCCGCGTAGCGATAGATCCAGTCCGCCACCGCCCCGTATGCGTAGTGGTTATACGAGTTCATGCTTGGATCGTCCTTCATCTGGTCGCCGTTCCACCGCTCCCACATCGTCGTTGCGCCATGCTCCACCAGGTAGCCCCACGATGGATACGCGGTATTCAGCAGCACACTATAAGCCAGCTTCGCATGTCCGCTTTTCGTCAGTTCCTCCAGCAGATACGGCGTCCCCAGAAACCCCGTGCTGAGCAGCCCATGATTGGCTTCTATTCTGTCCGCCAGCTTCTGTGCCACGGCCGCGCGCAAATTCTCCGGCACAAGGTTCATATGCAACGCCAAAACGTATCCGGTTTGCGTATCGCCTCGGCGGCTGTCTGAGGTCTTCGTTCTTTCTCCAAACGGTGAAGGGCCCTGATCCGCGCCCGCCACAAATCCGTCGTCATGCACAAACTTCTTCTCAAACGCCGCTCGAATCTTCTCGAACAACTGCGCGTACTTCTGTTCATCCGCCCCGCGCCCCGTTGTGTGCGCCATCTCCCGCATCAGCGTCACGTCATAAGCCCAGTAGGCGGTCGCAATCAGCACCTGGTCCGTCCTGCCTTCCGGCGAAAGCCAGTCGCCAAACGGAATTCCGCTGCCGTGCGCCCACAGCCCATCGGGGTTAGCCGCCACAATTGCGCCGAGATACTTCTCCATCGCCGCCCAGTTCTGCTCAATCACGCTGGTGTCGCCCGTCTGCAGCCACGACGTCCACGGAATGATCACCCCCGCATCGCTCCATCCCGCCGCGAAGCCTGCATTCGGTGTCACGGTGCCCGGCGAGTAGATGCCATAATACGGCGTCCCTGCCTGCGTTCCGCGCATATCTCCGCCAAACTTCCGCGAAAATGCCGCCAGGTCCATGTTGTAACTCGCCGCCCGCCAGAACACCTGCGCATCTCCCATCCAACCCAGCCGTTCATCGCGCTGCGGGCAATCCGATGGCACGCCCACAAAGTTCGACCGCTGCCCCCAAAGGATATTGCTCCACAACTGGTTGATCATCGCGCTGCCGGTCTCGAGTTTCGTTGTAAAAGGCGCGTCCGTATGGAATACAATCCCCGTCACCGCATCCTTGCCCGGCGCAGTCGCCAGCCCCGTCAATTCCACATACCGGAACCCATGAAACGTAAACTGCGGCGTGAACTCCTCCACTCCATTGCCGCTAAGGATGAAGTGATCGGTAGCCTTGGCCGTACGCAGGTTATCTGTATAAATCGTGCCGTCCGCATTCACAATCTCCGCAAACCGCAACTGCACATCCGTTCCCCGCGGCCCCTTCACGCTCAACCGTTCCACGCCAGAAAAGTTCTGCCCAAAGTCGTACACATACACGCCCGGCTTCGGCTCCGTAACCGTCTTCGCAATCAGCTCGCGCTCCACGCGAATCGAAGGAAAATCCTGCGCCTCAATCGAGATCGGCTTCGGATCAATTGCACTCACACTCTTCCAACCGGAAGCGGCAAAGCCCGCCAAATTCCAATCGCGCTGCTTCAACCGCGCATCCTGAGTCTCGCCGTCATAAATCTCCGAATGAAGAATGTAACTTGTGCTCGCCTGCCAGCTCGAGTCCGTCGCCACCCACTCCACGCTGCCGTCCGTGTGCTCAATCCGCAGTTGCGCCCGCAGCGCCGGCGGCGTGTCGCCGTAATTATTCGGCTGCTGAAACCACTCCAGCGGCGTCTCATACCACCCCGGAGCCAGCAACGCAGTGACAGCGTTCTTACCGTCTTTCACCTGCGCCGTCACATCGTAAGTCTGATACTTCACATGCTCGCGATAATCCGTCCATCCCGGCGCGAGCACATCGTCTCCCACTCGCTCTCCGTTCAAAAACATCTGGTAAGCGCCCAGAGCCGTTGCATATAGCCTTGCCGACCTGATCGGCGACTTCACCTCAAACGGGTGCCGCAACGCCTTCACCGAGTCCGGTATCCACGGATGCCCCAACGGCGCGTTCATCGGCCCCGCCGCCTGCGCCCACTCAGCCGCATTCTTCCATCCCGAGTCGTCAAATCCCTTCCGCTCCAAGCCCGCCGCAGCATGCACCGCCGTCTTCCAATCCGTCCCGCTCCCAAACGTCGCCACCGTGCCGTCCGCAAACTCCACCACCAGCGTCGCAATCATCGGCGTCGCTTCAACCGCACCATTGGGATTGCCAACATAATGCACCGTCTCGATCGCAATCGTGTTCGCGCCCGCGCTCAACTTGCCCGTCACATCGGCACGCACAAACTTCTTCCACGGCATCTGCCTCCAAGCCGGAAACGGCTGCGCCGTCAGCACCTGCACCCCATTCACCCATGCCGCAACCGTATCCTGTCCCGTCGCATACAGCGCCGCACTCCGCACCGTCTTATCCAGCGTCACCGTCTTCCGGTAAACCACACGCTGCTCCGCCGCCTTCTCCTGGCCTAACTCTTTTGCATCCGCATTCGTAATCCAAGCTGCCTTTGCATGCCGCACAGCATCTTCTTCCGCAGTCTCGTAGCCAATCCATGCGCTCTTCCATGCATCCTGCGTCAGCAACCCCGTCTCCCACCAACTGGGCCTACTCACCGGATACCCTCCCCCGCCGCCGCCCCAAACCTTCACCCGCCAGAAATACCGCGAACTCGCTTTCACCGCCGGCCCCGCATAGCTCACATTCAGACTTGCTCCGGACTCAATTTTCCCGCTGTCCCACACATCGGCATTACCCTGGCTTAGCAACTCAGGCTTCGTCGCCACTTCAATCTCATACGCCGTCTGCTTCGCTCCGCGCCCCAAATCCTGCAGTTGCCATGAAAACCGCGGCGCCGGATCGTCAATCCCCAGCGGCGTCGCCCGGTCATCCACGCGCAACTCCACCGGCCCTTTGAACGCAACCATCTTTACCGCTTGCGCCGGCACGGACAGCGCCACGTCCATCAGCAGAATCACCACCGGTCCCCAAGCCATCCAACGCATCATTCCGTTTTTCATGTCCCCGCCCACCCGCAAAAAGAATCCCGACCATTGTGCAGCCTGCAAGCAGCCTTTGGAAAGCTAACTCACCGATTCGCGACGACTTCACTCCTTCACCATTTCACTTCTTCACTCGTTCACTGCTTCACTCCTTAACTTGTTCACTCCCTCACTCCTTCACTCGTTCACTTGCTTCAGCAATTACACTTTCCCCATGGCCCTTCGCCTTTACGCCGCCACCACCAGCCAGGGCAAGCTCCGCGACTTCCGCACCGCGGCACACGCGCATTCCATCGAAATCGATCCCCTGCCCGCCCTCGCCACCATTCCCGCCCCTGAAGAAAATGGCGCCACCTTCACCGCCAACGCCACGCTCAAAGCCGTCTACTACTCCCGCTTCGCCCCCGGAATGCTGGTGCTGGCAGACGACTCCGGCCTCGAAGTCGATGCCCTCAACGGCGCACCCGGCGTCCGCTCCGCCCGCTTCGCCGCCGACTCCGGCCTGGTNNTGCCCTTTCACACCGCACAGGGATCGGTCGAAGGCCTGATCCTCGATTCCCCACGCGGCACCGGCGGATTCGGCTACGACCCCCTCTTTTACCTGCCCGAGCTGGACCGCACCATGGCCGAAATCGA
>PMWR01000597.1 GCA_003166055.1 Acidobacteriaceae bacterium | reverse complement strand
CGATTCGAGCATGCGCGCGTGAAGGATTTTGCCGCATCCGTATGCATTATGGCGTTGAAGGACGCTTTACGCGGCCATGGCTTGGGCTAGGCGGCGCACGGTTAATACCGTGATGTCGTCTTCCTGGCCGAAGACTTTGGCGCTGTCGGCTATGTAGAAGGCGGTCTGGTTGCTCAGGTTGTGGACGCGGTCGAAGCCGAACAGCTCGCCGTTGGGATGGCGGGCTTCGACTACGCCGTCGGACATGAGCAGCAGGCGGTCGCCGGGGTGGAGATAGAGGCGAATCTCAGGATAGGTGTTGTCGGGCAGGACGCCGAGGGGCAGGCCGCCGGGGATGTTGACTTCCTGGCTGTTGAGGTAGGGCGGCAGGTGGCCGGCGTTGGACAGCACCACTTCTCCATTGGCGGCGAAAAAGGCGGCCTGGCAGGTGGTGAAGCTCTCGCTGCCGGTGAGCACGCGGTTGAGCGATTCGAGGAGTTTGGCCGGGCTGCGTTCCGCGGTACGGCGCATGGCGCCCATGAGCATTGATACGTTCATGGCGGCTTTGAGGCCGTGGCCGGCGACGTCGCCGATGACGACGAGCAGTCCGCCGTCGCTGGTGGGCTGGACGTGGAAGAAGTCGCCGCCGACCTCGGTGGCGGGGTTGTATACGGAGTCGACTTCAAAGCCCGGGGTTACGAGCTGTTCGTGGGGGATCATCAGCTCCTGAACGCTGCGGGCGGCGGCCAGTTCGCTGGAAACGCGTTCCTGATCGCGGTGAATGCGGAGGAAGCGGACGAAGATGATGAGAACGATGACGAGGAGTCCGGTGAAGTCGGCGATGGAGGCGAAGTGGATGGGGATGGGGCCGGCCTGGATAGTGAGCGGGGAATGATAGGGGGCGCCTCCTCCCCAATCGGTCTTTGCCGCGGTACGAATGGGCTCAATGATGCCGACCAGGCTGAGCAGGAGCGGGATGAGGAGCAGGCCGGCCTCAAAGTTGCGGCGGATGGTGGCCACGATGAGGGTGGTGAAGATGAAAATCATCCACCCGAGGAGCCAGAAGAGGCAGCCCACCATGACGACCGCGAACGCAATTCCCATGGCGGTGCTGTGACCTACGAGCAGCAGCGTGGGACCGATGCCGGCAAGAATGGGCGCGGTCCAGCGCAGCAGAACAATGTACCAGCGGCGGCGCAGGGTAAGGAAAGCGATGAGGAATTCGAAGTAGAGGTAGGCGGAAATCACGACCAACTGGAGGACCAGGGCCGCATACCAGATCTGGCCGATGAGGGCGGAGCTGCCGGCCAGGTCGACAAAGCCGATGGGGGCCTGCAACAGCTCATAAAGGGCCAGCCACAGGTACTCGGCGTGGCCTTTTTGCGTGAAATAGAGCGCCAGCAGGAAGAGCGACAGGACGGTGAGCAGGATGGCGTTGACCAGCCGGGGCAGGCGCTCGAAGAGGCTATGGATCGTCCAGAGCTCAAGGGAACGGCCGAGGTCGGCCGGGTTGCCGAGGCGCAGGGTACGGCCGTTAAAGAAGCTGGTGTAGGCACTGAGGCCGACGGGGATGTAGATGCTGCGGAGCACGAGGGTCAGGGAGGTTTGGTCGGGGGGAATGTTGAGGTTATAGATGCGGGAGATGGGCTGGTAATGCTCGGGTGCGTCGCCGTGCGACCCCTCGGGGCGGATAAGCTTGCCGTCGGCGAAGACGTCGACGCCGGGGCCGGTGGAGCCGATGGTGAGGGCCGTACTTTTCGAGACAGGAAGCTCGATGAGCAAGGCGATGGGGCCGTGGTTGGGCGCTAGTTGAATATGGAGCCGGAACCAGGAGGACATGCGGGTCTTGGACCCGGAGTTGTCGTCCGAATCCTGATCCTCATCCTGCTTGGCAGACTTGCCGGAGCTGTCGGAGGGGTGATCCCGATCGGGGACGTCGGCGAAGGACTCCGTGGCGTTGCGGACGGACCAGGCGGAGTCGTCAAAGGACGGGTTGGCGGCAGCCCGGTCGGAAGTGTTGCCGACGCGCCAGCCCTTGTCGAGCACCAGCGGTGAGCCGAGGCTGCGGGCGTCGAAGACGGTAACGGTTGGCTGTCCGGGATCGGAGGCCGGCGGGCTTTGGTGGTGCGGGTGCAAGAAATCCCGCAGGGCGGAATGCGGATGCGCCGGGGCGGACTGCGCGGCGAGTTGCAGCGCCCAGCAGACGGCGACTGCGGCCAATCCAAGAATTGTTCTGCGCAAGACTCCTCCGCAACCCTCTTGCACTTCACTTTAATTCAGAAGGGTGCAAGCTCCAAGAGATACGTTCAGGGGTCAGTTTGTGTTCGAGTTTACCGTGAACTGGTGAGGATGAAGGAAGGGAATGCCCCGACCGGCGGAATTATTCTTCCCATCTGTTACCAAACAGGAGGATACTAGCGTCTAAAGAGTCGAGCGAAGCGGGGCGATCGGCTACCCGCGCTGGAGGTCAGGCATGCGGGCACATTTCATGGGTTCGAGGGCGACGGTGGTGGCAGGGCTGTCGCTGGCTCTGGCTACTGGAATCTGGGCACAGTCGACGCCGTCAAGCACTACACCGGGTACGACAGCAGGCAGCACGCCGGCGCAAACGATCCCGGCGGACCAGACCGCCCCCGGCAAAACCTCGACAGGCAGCGCGCCTACGGCTGGAAGCAATCTTCCGTCGACCATTCCACCGACTACCCAGGCGCCGGGAACGGCACCGGTCGGGGGTGACACGCCGCAGACGACGACCCCGGGGAAAGCGCCGGCACCGGGAACGACACCGGTTGGCGGCGATACGCCCGCAACTGCCGTCAATCTGGAAAAGGTGGTTGAGCCGGGCAGCCAGAAGATCAATGTGAAGCCGGGGAGCATTGACGATGTGAACGCGGTGGGGAACCGGGATATCGGCGCGCGCGGGATGGGCAACTGGTATTCAGTGGACACCGAGATCAAGATGGGCAAGATGTACTCCATGGAGATCGAGAAGAGCTCGAAGTTCATCACCGATCCGGTCATCAATGAGTACGTGAATCGCGTGGGCCAGAACATCGTGAAGAACTCCGATTGCAAGGTTCCGTTCACCATCAAGATCATCGATTCGGATGAGATCAACGCGTTTGCGCTGCCGGGCGGGTTTTTCTATGTGAACTCCGGGCTGATTCTGAACGCGGACGAAGAGGCGGAACTGGCCGGCGTGATGGCGCACGAGACGGCGCATGTCTGCGCCCACCACGCGGTGCGCGAGCAGACGCGCATGAACTACGCGCAGTTGGGGACGATTCCGCTGATTTTCATCGGCGGCTGGACGGGATACGGCATTTATGAGGCCGCTTCGATCGGTGTGCCGATTACGTTCCTGCATTTCTCGCGCGAGTTTGAGGCGCAGGCGGACTACCTGGGCGTTCAATATATGTACCGGGCCGGGTACGACCCGCAGGCGTTTATCAGCTTCTTTGAAAAGGTGCAGGCGCTGGAAAAGCGGAAGCCGGGGCTGGTGGCAAAGGCGTTCAGCGACCATCCGCAGACGCCGGATCGCATTTTGCACTCGCAGGAGGAGATTGCGCGGATTCTGCCTCCCAGGGACGAGTACACGGTGACCACTTCGGAGTTCGACGACGTCAAGGCGAGGCTGGCGCGAATTGAGAACAAGCGCAGGCTGACGGACTCGAAGGATAAGAACAAGCCGTCGCTGCGGCGGGCTTCGACGGGTTCGAATGACCCGAACAGCACTACGAACAATGGGAACTCGACGGATCCCAGCGATCAGCCGACGCTGCATAGGCGTGAAGATCAGAATCTTACGGCCCAGAATTAGAAGACTCCAAGGATAGGGGACGCAGGCCGGGGGCGATTTGGCTCCCGGCTTGCTTGTCTGCGATGCGGATGTCGTAAGAAGTGCCTGTGAAACAGTGCACAATCAAGTCAATGCAGATGAGTGTTT
>PMWR01000426.1 GCA_003166055.1 Acidobacteriaceae bacterium | reverse complement strand
TCCGCCATGCTGGTAATCTCCAGAGGCTCGTCAATGTTCAGCATCGTCAACGCCTCGCGGATGATTCTGTGTTTGATCTCGCCGACTGAATTAGCGTGCTCCGTCTCCGAGTACTTAAGAAGGTAGCCAGGGAAAAAATGCTTATTGACGTTGATATAGATGTACTTGTTGATTGCAGCGGAGATGACAAAGCCACCGTGCTTGCGATAGTACGATGGAAGGTCGGTACCACCACCGCCAAGAGAGATGCGAAGAGGGGTTCGCGTGACAATCATCCTAATTCCTTTCCTTCCTTCGTCGGAGTCTTCGGTGCGTCCATCTCGGCAGCGTTCGGAACAAATGCTCGGAAGTCATCAATCCCGCCATGGGAGCCGACTTCGAAGAACCGCTCACTTACCTCGATACCGGCGAGATTATCCTTGCGCGCCAAGTCGGTCTGGATTACGGCAAGATCGAAGGCTTCGCCAACTGGCATCACCGCAAAGACCGAGTCCGTGAAGACATTGACCCCATAGTCAATGTACGTCATGGCTTCGTCCGCGTTCTTCTTGTCGTATCGCACAATGCAGCCGTTCCGATATTCGACATTACTCTTGTCCCATTTATTTTCGTTCCGGAACACGGTCATCAGGGCAGCCTTGCCTGACGAAAGATAGGCAGAGTAGATCCGGCGATAGTCGGTGGGGCAGTAACTGTCGCCGTAGATCGTCATGAAAGTCGATCCCAGGATTGGAAGAGCCCGGCGAACAGCCCCGCCGGTTCCGAGCGGATTGTCACCATCATGACAATATCTGACCTTCAAGCCAAACTTCTGTCCGTCGCCAACAAACTGCTCGATCTGTTCGCCGAGATAGCCGCAGAGGAGGACGACATTGCGGAATCCCGCAGTTGCCAACAAGCGTAATTGCCATGCGATGAATGGTTCACCTGCAATCTCGATCATGGATTTCGGAATCTTCTCGGTAAGCGGCCACAAGCGCGTGGCCAGACCACCGCACAGCACCGCGATTGGAGGCAGCTTAACTTCAGTCCCTGATTCGTTCATCAGCCGATAGACCTTCCAGCGAGAGACGGAGCGCGGTCTTCGTATTGTGCTTGCAGCGCCAGCCAAGCGTCTGAATGCGATCCGTATTAAGCCGAACAACCGGGACGTCACCCTTCCAGCCCCGGTCTCCCCCGGTAAATTCATACGCCGGAGGTTCGCTTAGTTTCAAGACTTCCACTGCGAGGTCTGCAATCTCCTTTACAGTAATGTAGTCGCCGGTGGCAACATTGAAAACGCGAAAGATCTCTTTCTCGCGCTGATTTGCATGCAGGACTGCTGCGACAACATCGGATACATGAATGTAAGACTTGCTCTGCTGCCCGTCGCCCAGAATTCTCAGATGGGTAGGATCCTTTGTCAGTCGCCGTACGAAGTCAAAGCCCACTCCGTGCGTCTGGCGCGCACCGACAACATTGCCGAAGCGAAATGCGCACGCGGTCAGGCCGAACATGAAGCAGTAGCTGGCAATAAGCACCTCGCCCGAGAGCTTGCTGGCCCCGTAGGTGGAAACAGGGATAAGTGGGCCGAAGTCCTCGAACGCCTCAAACTCGCCCAGATCTCCGTACACGCCGGAGCCAGATGCGTAAAGCAGACGGGGCACACCGGCACGCCGCATCGCCTCTATAACGTTGTTGGTGAGCATAGTGCCCTGATAGAAATCGATCTCAGGCTCAGTGGCCGCCCGCGCGATGTCCGGATTAGACGCCAGGTGAATTACAACATGGACTCCCGTCAACGACTTCGTCAGCAACTCGATATCGAGAACGTCCCCGCGCACAACGGAGAATCGAGGATCGTTAACATGATTCTCAAAGTGCCACTCCCGGCCGGAGCTGAAATTGTCGTAGAGAACCACCTCTTCGACCTCATTGTCGGCGAGCAAAGCATCCGTAAAATGACTACCAATAAAGCCGGCGCCGCCGACAATAAGAAACTTAGTGTCTTTTCGCATCCATCGAACTCCTGACGTTCGGGTGGACCCGCTCTCCTCCGCGAACTGAAGACATTTGCATCATGCCGCCCGGTTGAAGGAGGCGGCTCATCCGTGTCATTTCGGAACGACTTTGTCCCTCGGAATCAGCCAAAAGCCAGAACCGTGCCCTTGACGCGAGGTTGCGTTCCGCGTGCGTTGGCATCAACAATTTTCGCCACGCAGGACACAGTATAATTGATGATGATACGATCCGTGAAGCTGATCGCGATCCCCGGTTATTTATGTAACCAGAACTGCACCGTTCACCGGGAATTGGGTCACGGCGCTTCATCAGGTGTCGCCTGCAACCTATTACTGAGAAGTGATTCAGCAACCTCATTCACCCTCGGTTGCATGAGCCCCAAGCTCTTTATTGTCCAGGTTTCGTACAATTGCTCTCGGAATTGACAGTCTGACCGTTGTCCCTGCCAACGCGCAATAATCCTCGAGCTTTCTTGAGACCCTCAAAATGTCGAGGATGCATGGGGTGGAGGGGCGAGAGGAGGAGCGATGATCGCTTGCACTGCAAAGAACGATCGGGCAGGCCTTCTTTTCGATGAATTAAGGAACATGCGGCCGGACATTGTGGATCTCGGATCCATCCGCTCATCCCGCGCCGTGAGATTGTTTGGAGCGATTTCGTCGATTTCCTTCAAGACGTCGAATCTCCGGCACGACTTTCAGTTCTCTCCCATGGTCGCAAGAGATCTCGAACGAACTTCGGTTAGGCGGCTCAAGAGCGCTCCTGGGGTCANNGCACATTCTGCAGTGGGGTGCTACCAGCTTTCCCCAACCTCCAACCCAAACCGCATGCGGATATTCCCTGGTCACGGACGGCCCGTACGACCCGGAAGATGCGAGTTATCCATCCGAGTGGATTCCGGGACGCTGGAAGAATGAGTTTTTCTCAAGACAGCGCAAAATCTATACGAAGGCGCGCTTTGTCTTCGCCTTGTCTGAATGGGGCAGGCAGAAATTGATCAAGGTGCATGGACTTGACCCCGGTAAAGTGATCAGGATTGGATGGGGGCCGATGTTCTATGCAAAGCGCAAAGCGGAGATTGGGCAGAATAAATCGCAATTCGCCAGCATTGGAAACGGATGGCAACGCAAGGGCATGGACGTGGTCGCCGATGCGGCCAGACTCCTCCATCGCCGCTCTCCGGACGCCAGCATCGTTATCGGAGGCAAGCCGTTCGGCATGGAAGTGGAGACAGGCAATGGCGTCGTTTCGATCCCTCGCGGTCTGTCTCGGACCGAAGTCATGGAACTGATCGAGAACTCTCGGGCCATTATTGTAGCCTCACGCTTTGATCCCAGTCCACACATCATTCTGGAAGCGCTGCAACTGGGTACACCCATCGTCGCTACTAATCTGTGCGGCATGCCGGAAGTTGTTCGTCCGCCTGCCGGCGGCCGAGTTGTTCAACCAGATGACCCGGAAGCGCTGGCCTCCGCTCTCGAGGAGGTGTTGGCGGGCGATGAGCGAGAGCAGCGGTGCCTAGCACAGGAAGAGTATTGCGACCTAGGGGGATGGCGAAGGGCCGCGGAGATCATCTCGTCAGCCTTGGATACTCTTTAGTCAACGCCTCATGCGTTTGGACCGTGGTCCAATTGAGGTTGTTGCAATTTAAACGCAAGAGACGGTATAACAATGCTGGGGCAAACATAATCAAAAGAGATTTGTCGACACCGCGGGTCATAAGCGAGCCTCCAGCCCCATGGAGCTACGACCGCACAAACCTGTATCGCAGGAAGGTGAGTGAGTTAGATGGAGCAGTTCCTTTCACGTTATTTTTCAGAGTCTGCGGAGATAGCCCGCACTTTGGACCAGTCTAGGGTTGAGCAAATGGTGGAAATCCTCTTCACCGCGCGCGAAAAAGGCGGTAGGCTCTTCATCCTTGGTGTGGGAGGAAGTGCCGGCAACGCCGGCCAT
Organism: Acidobacteriaceae bacterium; assembly: GCA_003166055.1. The sequence continues at coordinate 2,078 of PMWR01000426.1, read as the reverse complement.
GCGGTGAATGACTTCCGCAAGATCTGCGGCATTGAAACTTACGCGCCTACCGACAATGTTTCCGAATTGACGGCGCGGACAAACGATGAGGGCTGGGATACTTCGTTCTCCGAGTGGCTGCGTGGAAGCCGCGTTCGGGAAGACGACGTTGTCCTGGTATTTTCTGTAGGCGGAGGAAACCTCGAAAAGAACGTCAGTACCAACATTGTGAAAGCAGTGGTCCTGGCAAAGAAGGTCGGAGCCAAAGTGATCGGGGTTGTGGGGCGAGACGGCGGATATACGGCGCAAGTTGGGGATGCCGTCGCGATCGTGCCGACAATGTCACCGGATCTTGTAACACCTCATAGCGAAGCTTTCCAAGCCGTTGTATGGCACGGAATTGTATCCCACCCGCGCTTGAAGCAAATTGTTACAAAATGGGAGTCGCTCTGAGTGGTGCCAGCACGCAAGGCCGTTTTTCTTGATAGGGATGGAGTTGTTAACCGAAACGTCTTCTATCCGGATTCGGGCGAGTTTGAAAGTCCGAGGAGCGTCGAGGCGTTCGAGTTGTTTCCCTGGACTCTTGAGGCTCTAAGGCGGCTCTGCGACGCCGGTTACGCCTTGTTCATTGTTTCAAATCAGCCGAACTTTGCCAAGGGAAAGTCGCCAATGGAGCCACTCCAAGAGATTGGAGACTCGCTCATCGCGCAGGCAAAGGGAAACGGCATCGTTATCCTCGCAAGCTACTACTGCTATCACCACCCTAACTCGTTGCTACCCGGCTATTCNNCCATCCAGGTCAGGTCGACCAGGGTGTACAGCCCCACTATGATGCCGCGAACCTTTTGGAAGCCGCCAACATTATCTGCGTGATCGGCACTGAGCTATAGTCAATATATGGCTGGGTTTCCATCGATCAGTGTGGTCATCCCTACCCGGGGAAGGCCGCAAATTGTGCAGCGCGCGGTGGCGAGCGCACTTGGACAGACTTTCCACGATCTGGAGGTCACTGTCGTTATCGATGGCGAAGACCAGGCCACCCTCGCTTCGCTCTCCGCCATTGACGATGCCCGCCTGCGAATTGTAGCCCTCCCAAGTTCTGTAGGAGGAGCCGAGGCGCGTAATCGAGGAGTGCGCTCCGCGAAGGGCAAGTGGATAGCTTTTCTCGATGATGACGATGAATGGCTGCCGACGAAACTGGAGCGTCAACTTGAAGAAGCCTTGAAGGCGTCTGTGCCGTTTCCTGTAGTGTGCTGCGCCTACTGGGCTCGACTCGATTCCGGAGATATGTTATTTGGAAGGAGGGGACCGAGGCCCAACGAGCCGATCTCCGAGTACATGTTTTGCAGATCGGGCCTGATCTATGGTGAAAATGCAATTGCTACTTCCGTTCTTTTTGTGCCTAAGGTGCTAATGAACGCGGTGCCCTTTGATCGCATGGTAAAAAGACATCAGGACTGGGACTGGGCGCTTCGAGCTCTCGCTTATCCGGGAACGGCACTTGTGTATCTTGATGAACCGGGCGCGATTTATAACATGCCTTCCAGAGCGGCGCGGCTTAGTTCGTCAGCGGATTGGCGCTACAGTCTGGCGTGGTGCCGGGAGAGAAAGGCTTGCCTTACTCCAAGAGCGTTTTCGTACTTCATCGTCTCCGAGTGTCTGACGAAGGCGCTTCAAGCAAATGCGGGGATTGGAAGCCTTCGTGAATTATTTGCGGCCTATTGGCGCGAAGGCCAACCCGATCTTCGCTCGTTTCAAATGGGACTTACCTCTCTTCTCGTACCGGCCTGGCTTCGCAAGCTTCTTCGTGGGACAGTCCTTCGAATATCGACTTCTTGATTGATCGAGCCTCGCATAATCGAGGGAACGGGCGTAGGCCAGATCAAGACCGGCTCGGTGAGCCGCACGGATCGCATTGCCAAGTACAACCAGCTGCTGCGCATTGAAGAGGAACTGGGCTCGGGCGCGGTTTACCTGGGACTCGAAGGACTGAACTACAACGGTTGAGCTGTAAATTCGTAAACAAACTGAAGGAGGGGGCTGCGGCCCCCTCCTTTTCCGTCTCAGTGGTAGTATTCTAGTGTAGTCCACCACACAGA
>PMWR01000547.1 GCA_003166055.1 Acidobacteriaceae bacterium | reverse complement strand
GAGCCCTCCGCCGCCGCCCCGCCGCGCAGTTCCTTGTACTGCACTGCCGGAACCTCGATGTGAATATCGATGCGATCGAGCAGCGGCCCGGAAACTTTGGCCACATAACGCTGAATCATTGGCGGCGTGCACCGGCACTCCCGCGACTTGTCGTTGAAGTAGCCGCACGGACACGGGTTCATGGCCGCGGCCAGCATAAACCGCGCCGGAAAGCTCAGCGACATCGATGCCCGGGCAATCGTCACCGTGTGGTCTTCGAGCGGCTGGCGCAGCACCTCGAGCACATTGCGCGGAAACTCCGGCAGCTCGTCAAGAAACAGCAACCCGTTATGCGCCAGCGAGACCTCGCCCGGACGGGGAATGATGCCGCCCCCAATCAAGCCTGCGTCAGAAATTGTGTGGTGGGGCGCGCGAAACGGCCGCTGTGTCACCAGCCCTGCCGCCGCATCCAGCACGCCCGCCACCGAATGAATCTTGGTCGTCTCCAGCGCTTCTTCAAACGTCAACGGCGCCAGGATTGACGGCAGCCGCTTGGCCAGCATCGTCTTTCCCGAGCCCGGCGGCCCAATCATCAGAATGTTGTGGCTGCCCGCCGCCGCCACTTCGAGCGCGCGTTTCGCGGTCTGCTGTCCGCGCACATCTTTGAAGTCGACATCGAAATGCTGCAGTTCGCCCAGGAGCGTTTCCGTCGCCACGCGAAACGGCTCGCGCTGGATGGTGCCCACCACGGACGAGTTCAGCAGGTCCAGCACATCCATCAGCGAAGAGACCGGGTAGACGTTTACGCCCTCCACGACAGCGGCTTCGGCAGCGTTGGCCGCGGGCAAAATCAGGTTGGGAATTTCTTTTTCGCGCGCCAGAATGGCAATCGGCAAAATCCCCGGCACCGCGCGCACGCTTCCATCCAGGCCCAGCTCGCCCACCAGCAGAAACTGGCCGATGTCGTCGATGCGCAGCGCCCCGTAGGCGCCAAGCAGGCTCACCGCGATGGGCAGGTCGAAGCCCGCGCCTTCCTTCTTGATGTCCGCAGGCGCCAGGTTGATGGTGATAAACGTAGGCGGAATCAGGTAGCCGGAGTTCTTGATGGCCGCGCGCACACGGTCGCGGCTCTCGCGCACCGCCGCATCCGGCAGCCCCACGGTATGGAAGACTTCCTTCTCCACGACCGTGCCGCTATAGTCCACCTCGACCTCGATGAGGTTGGCGTCGATGCCGTAGACTGCCGCGCTGAGAGCTTTAAAGAGCATGATGAAAGCAGGACGGAGTCTACCATCTGGAAACGCCGCAGCCTGTGATGGGCGTCAGGCTCGTTTTGCGCGTCTCAAACCGCTGTCAGCCAGAAACTCCGCGGCCACGCTAAAATGACTGCGTGACTACGAGCCTCTTCGACCTCTACAAGATCGGCGTCGGCCCCTCCAGCTCGCATACCATGGGCCCCATGCGCGCGGCCTGCCGCTTTGCGCGAGACCTCGCCCCGCGCGGCGCGCGCGACCGCGTTGCTCGCGTCGAGGCTTCGCTTTACGGTTCGCTCGCCCTCACCGGTCTCGGGCACGCTACCGACCGCGCTGTTCTTCTTGGTCTGTCCGGCAACGAGCCGGCCATGATCGATCCCGCGATCATCGACTCAACCGTCGCCGAGATTCGTACCACACACCGCATCAACCTCGCCGGCTCGCGCTCCATCCCCTTTGAGGAGTCAACCGACCTGATCTTTGAACGCACTATCATGTTTCCGCCCGGCGCATTCACCCACCATCCCAACGGACTTCGTCTCAAAGTCTTTGACGCCGCTGGCACCGTTCTGGATGAGCGAACATTTTTTTCGATTGGTGGCGGCTTCATCACCGAGGATGGCGTCGATCCCTCCACACAGATGCAGCAGACATCCATTCCGTTCCCTTTTCACAGTGCAGCGGAGTTGCTTGCAACAGCTCATGCCAATGAACTCTCCATCAGCCAGCTCATGCTTGAGAACGAATGCGCGCTGGTGAAATCCGCCGCGCACGATGCGGACAAAGCCCCCGTCGAGATCGTTCGCGACGGCATCGAGCGCATCTGGCAGGCGATGCGCACTTGCGTTGAACGCGGCATGGCTACCGAAGGCATTCTGCCCGGCGGATTGAATGTCCGCCGCCGCGCGCATCGTCTCGCCGNNGTCACCGCGCCCACCAACGGCGCGGCAGGCGTGGTTCCCGCCGTGGCGCACTATTATGAGCGATTCATGCCCGAGGCCGACCACGAAGGCCTGCTGCGTTTCTTTCTCACCTCCGCCGCCATCGGCATTCTCTATAAGGAGAACGCATCCATCAGCGGCGCGGAAGTCGGTTGTCAGGGTGAAGTGGGCGTGGCCTGCTCCATGGCAGCCGGTGGCTTGACCGCGGCGCTGGGTGGCTCGAATGGACAGGTCGAGCACGCAGCTGAAATCGCAATGGAGCACAATCTCGGCATGACCTGCGATCCGATCGGCGGCCTGGTGCAGATTCCCTGCATCGAGCGCAACGCTATGGGCGCAGCCAAGGCCGTGCAGGCCTCACGCATCGCACTCAACGAACAGGAAGACCACAAGGTCTCGCTCGACCAGGTGATTCGCACCATGTATCTCACCGGCCTCGACATGCAATCGCGCTATAAGGAGACCAGCCTCGCCGGCCTTGCCCTCAATATCATCGAGTGCTAACGTTGCTGGCGAGGATTCCTGCCATGTTTATCCGTAAGATATCCGCCGTACTTGTGGGCTGCACGCTCCTGCTTGCGCCCTTCGCCGCCAACGCCGCCGATCGCGGGCCATCCACTCCCGAAGAGCGCAAGCAAGCCCTCGAATATATTCACGCGTGGCAGGCCGATCCGCTCGGTCCTCAGGCAAAGGACCAGTTCGCGTGGGTGTTGAAGTGGTTTGCGGATGTGCCGGACCTGACCGTTCACGTTTGCTTGATCTTCGACAAGCTTCCCAAGGGCGACAAGAAGGACGGCAATACGATCTTTGGCGGTCAATTCATGGCGCAGAGCGCCTTTGTCATTGAGAACCCCGGCAGGAAGGATGATCGAGTTGCCGAGTACCAGGCAGGCGTCGAAGGCGCGCTTCGCATTTACGAATCCCTTATCAAGGCCAACCCTAAAGATCGCCAGCCCTACTTCGATGACCTGGTTCAAAGGCGCGATGCCGGAACGCTTGCGGAATTTGTGAAGGAACGCGCCGCAACAGCCTGCAATAAGTGACCCAACGCCCGCGGTTTCTCGCGGCCTTTGTCTTCCATGCATTCTTGTCTGACTTTCCTATCGTTTCGCTACGATGCCAAATCGAGGTGTCGAGATGGCCGAGCCCATTGACATCAAGGGGACGTCGCACCCACAAGCGTCAACGCTGCTAGAGCCGATCGACGTCTCCATGGCGCGATAACCGCGATGTGGGGATAGGTAGGCTGCTGATTAGTTGGCTGTTTCGGTAAACGTGACCAAAGCTCCTCCGATTGCAAACTGGTCCTGCGCGGTGACGGTCACAGTTCCCTGGGACGAGGGCAGCGTCAAGGTGACCGAGGCGGTGCCTGATGAGTTGGTTTGGGCTATGACGCTGGTTCCATTCGTTGTGCCGTTGGAGAGTGTGCCGGCCGACGTGGTGAACAGAATGCCAGCGCCGCCGGCCGAGCCGCCGGACTGGCCAGGCGTTAACGTGACGGTCAGGGGTTGCGACAGAGCCGTTCCAGCGCTGCCCGATTGGTTGTTGCCCGACTGGGCAAGCGTGGCAGGAGGCTTTCCGACAACGATCCATCCGCCTTGGGTCTGGGTTGCCGTTCCGTCGCTGCCAGTAACGGTATAGTGGCAAAAGCCGGGAGTGCTATCCGCGCTTACGGTGATGATTCCCGGGTTCGTGGTGGTGATGGTGGCGTTGCCGAGGACCAGTGAGCCGGTGCAGGCGGGAGCGCCCTTATATGCGTCGAAGACAGCCGAAGAAAGCGTCACTGAAGCGTTGCCGGTGCTAATCGCCGGGTTCAGGGTTGCGGTACCCGAGGCAGGAATCATCAGGTCGTCGGGGTTGAGGTACCACTCCGATGCAGGTGTGGAGGCTTCGCTTCCGCTGATCACCAGCAGGGTAATGCTGTAGGGCGCGAAGGTCCGCGAGGAGTTCCATCCCGCCGAAGTGGAGACCGAAATCGCGCTTGAAGCGGTGGAGGAGAGCGTGTAGGCCACATAGCTCGATGCATTGAATCCAGACAGGTTGAAACTTACTTGCGCCGTGTTGCCCGGATCCTTGTTCAGGACCATGATGGTCATCGTCGTGCCGGTTGAGTTGAGCGCTGCGTAACTGGAAAAGAGATTCGAGTTTCCGTTNNAGTGCCAGACGACGGGCCGCCCCAGCGCGAGGCAAAGCTAAGTCCCTCGCGTCCAAAAACGCCCAGGGTGTCCGCGTCGGCTATCGCCGTTGAAAAGTCCGTTCCGCTGTTCTGGGCAAGGCCGGCGCCCCACTCGGTATAGGACAGGGGTGTTCCGGGGTAGATGGCGTTGACCATGGCCTTGAAGCGCGGAATGTGGAAGGGGATGCCTGGATTTGGCTCCTCATTGGTCGTATATGTGTTGTTCGTATCCGGGTTCACAGTGGCCGGATCCCAGTAATACCCGGCGCACTTAGCCGTAGCCGCCTGAAGCTGCGCGTTGGTGAAATTGGTGGTGGGGCCGCAGTCCGCATATGCATGGATGTCGAAGACGTCAAGCGTACGGGCACCGTTGATCCGATCGAACCAGCTGATCTGATTCAGCCACCA
>PMWR01000637.1 GCA_003166055.1 Acidobacteriaceae bacterium | reverse complement strand
ATGTTGGGATTGTACAGCGAAACCGGGCCCGTCAAGGAAACTTGAAATAATCGCTTGGGCGGATTAGGTTTCCGGAAGTGCGCCGGGCGTGGTCATCTCGACGCGCGCATCCCGCGATGAGCGAGCATGCTGGATCATGACGCAATTAAGTGCAACAAATCAAAAGCGCTCTGGACATGGACATAAAAATGAGACGCAATTCGACAGAAAATCTAAAGTTGCACCAGCTCCGTCAAAGTATCATTCTTCCAGCACAATCCGGTGAGGTTCATGCATGTCGCAGTTTGAAGAGGTCGATTCCGTGACGGCGCGGCGCACATCCGTTCAAAAAGCCAGCCAGCCCATATCCTTTTCTCAACGCCTCAGTGTTCACCTGCGAATAGCCCGGCTTGACCATAGCATCAAACAGATTTTTATTCTGCCCGGCATCGTCGTTGCAGTGTCAATCGCCAGGACTCCGTGGGGTACGTCGCTTGCACGGCATATCCTCTTAGGGCTGGTAGCCTCAACGTTAATTGCCTGCAGCAACTATGTAATNNTGCATCCGACCAAGAAGAATCGTCCCGCCGCCTGCGGGCTTGTGCATTTCGGCTGGGGCTATGCGCAATGGATCGCAATGATGATCGCGGGCCTTGGAATGGGACTTCTTATCTCGCGGCAATTCGTGATTTGCGCCGCCGCGCTTTGGATTATGGGATGCGTTTATAACATCTCACCTATACGCAGTAAAGACCTTCCGTATGTCGATGTTCTCAGCGAGTCAGTTAATAACCCCATTCGCTTCTGCCTTGGATGGTATATCGTTACCAGTTCGATTTTGCCGCCAGTATCTTTGCTCCTGTCGTACTGGATGCTCGGCGCATATTTTATGGCGCTGAAAAGATTCAGCGAATATCGCCAGATCGGCGATGCCGCAATCGCCGCCGGTTATCGCCGCTCCTTCCGCTACTACAACGAAGAGTCTTTGCTTAACTCCGTCGTTTTCTATTCCGCTGCCGCTATGCTGTTTTTCGGTGCATTTGCCATGCGCTATCACATGGAACTGATACTTTCCTTTCCCTTCATTGCATGGCTGATGGCGGTTTATTTTGGTCTCTCATTTCACGCGGAGAGCGCCGTGCAAAATCCTGAGAAACTGTATCGCGAACCACGGCTCATGATTCCTCTGGGATTCTGCATTATCACATTGATTTATCTGCTTTACGTGAAGTTGGCATGGCTTGAGGCCTGGTTTCCAAGATCTGGTTCGTAGATCTGGCTCGCGCTTCAATGTATCCACAAATAAGAAAGCCCCAGACGGTGTGTGTCTGAGGCTTTTCTATCTGCTCAATGACTTGGACTCATCCAGCTTTTTCAAGCAGGCATAACGACAGGTCGCGCCGTTCGACCATGTCGCTCGTGATCTCCAGGTCGCGCACGCGTTTGTTGTTGGGCAGGTGATACATCAGGTCGAGCATCAGCTCTTCCAGGATCATGCGCAATCCACGCGCGCCCACCTTGCGTGCCAATGCCTCGCGGGCAACGGCAACTGTCGCTTCCTGCGTGAAGTGGAGGCGAACATTTTCGTATTCGAACAGCCGCTGATACTGCTTGAGGATCGCATTCCGCGGCTTGGTCAGAATCTCGACCAGTGCCGCTTCGTCCAGCTCGTCGAGAATGCCCATTACCGGCAGGCGGCCAACAAACTCCGGAATCAACCCGTACTTGATCAGATCCTGCGGCTCGGTTCTGCGCAGCAGCTCGGTATCGCGATGCGAGCGAGTGGTTGCTGCATCTGCCTCAGCGTCGGCGGCCTTGAAGCCAAGCGCCTTCTTGCCCACGCGGCGTCCTACCACGCGTTCCAACCCAACAAACGCTCCTCCGCAGATGAAGAGAATGTTGGTGGTGTCGACTGCGGTGAACTCCTGGTGGGGGTGCTTGCGCCCGCCCTGCGGCGGCACATTGGCCACGGTGCCTTCGAGGATTTTGAGCAGCGCCTGCTGCACGCCCTCGCCGGAAACATCGCGGGTAATGGAGGGGTTCTCATCCTTGCGGCCGATCTTGTCGATCTCGTCAATATAGATGATGCCCTGCTGCGCTCGCGTTACATCGCCGTCGGCGGCCTGCAACAGCTTGAGGATGATGTTCTCCACGTCCTCGCCTACGTAGCCTGCTTCGGTCAAGGTGGTCGCATCCACAATCGCGAAGGGCACGTCGAGCATTTTTGCCAGGGTGTGCGCCAGCAGCGTCTTGCCCGATCCAGTCGGCCCGATGAGCAGAATGTTGCTCTTCGCCAGTTCCACTTCATTGTTGCGCATGCGGTTCATCTGGATGCGCTTGTAGTGGTTGTATACCGCTACGGCCAGCTTCTTCTTGGTCTGGTCCTGTCCGATCACAAAGTCGTCCAGAAAGCTCTTCACCTCCTGCGGCTTGGGCAGGTGGCCGGCGGTGGTGGCGGGAGTCGCTTCGCCGCGGTCGTCCTCAAGGATTGAGTTGCAGACGGCTACGCACTCGTCGCAAATATATGCGCGAGGATAGTCGCTGGGCGACGAGATCAGCTTGGCCACGGCGTCCTGCGACTTGTGGCAGAACGAGCAGCGCAGTGCTTCTTCAGGTCCCGTGCGCGTTTTCATGGTGTTACTCCCTCTTCCGACGAGTTAACTGGATTCCGTTGCGCGAATGCGGCTACGCAACGTTTTGAAGTTTGCTTTCAACGCGTGCCAAGCGTTCCAGAAGATGACTGTAGTTTTCCATCCTGTGCAGCGTGTCCAATACCTGAGCCTGATTCCGTTCCATTTTACTTTCGAGCGAATCGAACTGCTTTTCGACTTTGGCATCAAGCGATTCAAGACATTTTTCTATGGCTGTAAGCCGAGCGTCAAGCGAGCGGATCTCCGGGGTTACGAAGTCCTGAATAAGCTGACGACCTTCTTCAATAAATCCCATACTCGATCGCTCCTTACTGCGCATCCACTTGCAAAGCCCGTTCGCGCCGATCTTCCAAAAGGCTGTTACAAACTGCTAGGCACTCGTCACAGATATAAGACCGAGGTCCGGGCTTATCCGTCGGCGTAGCAATCAGCACATCCACGTCGTCTTGCGACTTGGAGCACCATGAACACAGCTGCGACTTTTTGAGCTCCGTGTTCATCTGCCCATTCCTGCTCTCTTTTCCGGCGCTTGCGGTCTTAACTCCGCCAACTCCGCTTCCTACGTGCGCGGCCTGTCGATGATCTCGTCGACGATGCCGTATTCCTTCGCCTGCTGCGAATTCATGATGAAATCCCTCTCCACATCGCGCTCAATGCGATCGAGAGGCTGCCCCGTGTGCTTGGCAATCAGGTTGTTGGTAATCTCGCGAATGCGCAGAATTTCGCGCGCATGAATGTCGATGTCCGTAGCCTGCCCGCTCAGCCCGCCCATCGATGGTTGGTGAATCAGGATGCGCGAGTTGGGCAGCGCGAACCGCTTGCCCTTGGTCCCAGCCAGCAATAGAAACGCACCCATGCTGGCCGCCTGGCCAATGCAATAGGTGACCACGTTGTTCTTGATGAATTGCATTGTGTCATAGATCGCCAGGCCTGCGGTGATCGAGCCGCCCGGAGAGTTGATATACAGCGAGACGTCTTTCTCAGGGTCTTCCCCTTGCAGAAAGAGCATCTGCGCCACAATCAGATTAGCCACCTGGTCGTCGATCGGGGTGCCGAGAAAAATGATGTTATCGCGAAGCAGACGCGAGTAAATGTCGTAGGCGCGCTCGCCNNACCATGGGAACCAATGCCATTGAATGTTCTTCCCGTTCTTCCGTTGGGGGCTGTTTCTCCCCGATTCCTGAGAGCCGCGCGGCCATTTCCTGTTCCACGCGGCGTTTTCCGCCCTGTTACCCGCCCTATGCGGGAAGCCGTTCGTAAAGTAAGCTCGCCGTTTTTTCGCGTCGGAGTTGTTCACGGATTTTAGCTAGCCCGCCGTCCTCAGTCAAACGCGCCCGCAATACATCCAGCGGCTCCCGTGATTGAATTGCGGCAATTTGCAGTTCCTGGTCCAGTTCCTCGTCGCTGACGGTGATGTTCTCATCGTGCGCAATCCGGTCCAGCAGGATCATGGATTTTACTTCTGCCACCGCGCTGGTTCGCTGTGCCGCGCGCAGCCTTTGAAAGTCCAGCTTGCGCATCTGCTCGGTATCCATGCCCTGCGCCGCCAGGGCGCGCAGCCCGCGTTCAAGCCGCGCGTCAATCTGCTCCTGCACCAGCGATTCGGGCACCGCGAAAGGGTAGCGCTCGGTAAGCGCCGCAAAGAGCCGGTCCTTGGTTTCGCCTTCCACACTGCGCCGCTTACGGCTCGCCATGTGCTCGCGCACCCGCGCTTCAAGGTCCGCAAAGCTCTCATAAGCACCGAGTTCTGCGGCAAAATCGTCGTCCAGATCGGGCAGGGTGCGTCTCTTGATGGCTTTCACCTCAAGCTCGTAGGCTACGGTCTTGCCGGCCAGCTTGGCGTCGCCATACTCGGCGGGATAGATGACTTCAGCCTTTAGCTCCTGGCCCGGCTTTGCGCCGCGCAGAACCGCGTTAAAGGCTTCCACCGTGTCCTTACCGCCAACCTCAACCAGCGTGTCTTCACCGGCAATCGGGGCAGCCTCGGTGTCGCCCTCGATCTGGCCCTTGTAGGAGATCTGTGCCCAGTCGCCGTCCAACAGCGCCCGGTCTTCCTCTACCGGTTCAATGGTGGCGCGAGACTCCCGCAACTCCGCCATCTCCAGATTGAACTCGTCCTCGGTGATTTCCACAGACGGCTTTTCCACCGTTACACTTTGGTAACCCTCGATGGAGAATGCGGGAATGAATTCGAAGACCGCCTTGACGTGCAGCGCTTGGCCGTCCTCGACGGTCAGCTCGGTCACCTGCGGCTGGCCTACGGGCGCGACGCCCAGGTCGCGCACTGCCTTGTTGAACCGCTCCGGCAGCAGGCCGTCGATCACGTCCTTTCGAATTTCTGTGGCGAAACGGCGCTTGATCACCGTCTCCGGCACCTTGCCGGCGCGGAANNGTGGTCGTGTCCCTCATGCTCATGGTCATGCCCATCATGGTCGTGTGCGTGGCCTTCGTGCTCATGTTCGTGCGCTTCCAGGCCTTCTTGCTCATGCGTCCCCTCGGCTGTTTCAGGTCGGGGGTTGTTTTCGAGAGTGTCAGTAGAACTCAACTTTTTGCCTTCCAGGCGCTCTGTGCGCCACATCAACTGCTAGGGGCTCATTCTTGCTGCCGGATGCCCATTTGGGCTGCCGGCTGCCAACTCGCGCAAATAGCCGCGGCAACGCACTCTTACTCAAGGCAAAGCCTTCGCTGAGTGGCCCTGAAGTCCCTCATCTCATGGTAAGAGGGTTTGCTGGAAGGGTCAAACCGGCGAAAGCCGATCAGGCGGCGAAATGCACCGTAATAGGCACGTAACCGGTCAGAGACCTCGCTTGGGAAGAAAGAGAGCTTACTGCTCAGTGTGCTGAGGCTTGCGTACGTAAGGCAGGAACCGCGGATGCGCCGCGCCGCAGTGCATGTAGTGCTCCCGGGCTTCCTTCAGGCTGAGGGAGCCGTTGACGGTCAGGCGAACATCCGCGGCATCTTCATCTTCCTGGCCATCGTCTTCCCACCAGCAAACCGGGCACAATCCGAGCGCGTCCGGCGCTTCCAGCGTCTTGTATCCGCAGCACGGGCAGCGGAACCGGGCCTGCACCAATGTTCCCACACCGGAATAGACGGCAAAAAGTGGGCGCGAGTTTACGAAATGAGGGGCCCCATCCGGATGTTCTCGGCACCCAATTCCTATTCTGAAACTCAGCGCGCAAGATTCTTTCTTGATCGCACCTAGTCGGCAGGCTGAGCCATGCGGAACTGATCGATTCGCTGCCGTTCATCGACAGCAGGTTCACGTGGGCCCGCCAGAGTAGAATCCGCCCCAGGAGGCGAATTCGATTTTATGCCCTTTGTCCTCATCTTTTTTCCTGCTCGATTGAGCCGCAAGTTGTTGATAGTGTTGCTGCTGGCCGTACCAACCGCGCTCACGGCCCAAGTCCACCGTACGCCGCTTCGAGTGGCCGTCGTCGGTTTGGTCCATGGCCACGTCGAAGGCTTCCTTGCCGGCCTTCCCCACCATACCGACGTCGAATTGGTCGGCATCGCCGACTCTGACCCCGCACTATTCGCCAGGTACCAGAAGAAATACGCGCTTCCCGCAACCGTCTTCTATCGCCAGGAAGCCAACATGATCGAGAAGACCCACCCCCAGGCCGTGCTGGTCTATACCTCCATCGCCGATCACCGGGCTGCCATCGAGATCGCAGCACAGTACGGTGTCTCCGCCATGGTGGAGAAGCCTCTGACCATCTCGCTTGACGACGCCCTGGCCATCCGCCGCACCGCCCGCCACTACCACATCCACGTGCTGGTGAACTACGAGACCACCTGGTACGCCAGCAACAGAGCAGCCTATGACGAAGCCGAAAGCGGCCGCCTGGGCGCCATCCGCCGCGTCGTCGTTCACGACGGCCACCAGGGCCCCAAGGAGATCGGTGTTCCGCCGGAATTTCTTGCCTGGCTCACCGATCCCGCCCAGAACGGCGCCGGCGCGCTCTACGACTTCGGCTGCTACGGAGTAGATTTGATGACCTGGCTCATGCGCGGCGAAACTCCGCTCACTGTTACCGCTGTGGTCAATCACGATAAGCCCGAAACCTATCCGCAGGTGGATGACGACGCCACCATCGTGCTCACCTATCCTCATTCCCAGGCCGTCATTCAGGCATCGTGGAACTGGCCCTTCGGGCGCAAGGATATGGAGGTCTACGGCGCCACCGGCTACGCCATCACCGTCGAGTCCGACAAGCTCCGCGTGCGCCACGAGCACGATGCGCAAGAGCAGTTCACCACGCCGCCTTCGCTCTCTCCGCCAGAGAACAACTCGCTGAACTATCTGGCCGCAGTTCTGCGCGGCGAAATCATGCCGAAGGACGACCTGAGTTCGCTCGACACCAACGTCATCGTCATGCAGATTCTCGACGCTGCGCGCGAATCGGCCCGCACCGGAAAGACAGTGCAGCTCAGAAGGCTCGAAGATTAGAGTTTTCGTGCGGCTTCGCTGCGCACGGCTGCCACCGTAATTGACAACTCTCTGCGATTCGGGGATTATCCAGTCGTACCCGCAGCACTCCACAATGACCAATCAATGCACGCGATGCACATACGAACTGGAGGACGGCGCGGTCGTCTGTATTCACTGCGGCGCCGCGGTGGGTGAGCCCGCGGGGCCGGATGCTGCGAGGTCTTCAGTCGCATCCGATCTGTCCGATCCTCCGGTGGCAACGCGCGAAGCAACGCCCGCGACTCCCGCTCAGCCCGTCATCGCCTCTCCCATGTTTTCAACGGGGAGCGACCTCAACGGCATTGGTGGCTGGCTGATCCTGGTGGCAATTGGCCTTGCAATCTCGCCGTTCATCATGATGCATGGCGTCTATACCGATCTCCGCATCTTGACCGGCGATCGATACCAGGCAGGCCTTGCGCTTCGTCCCGGCCTTGCCGGACTCGTCATGTTTGAGGCCATCACCAATACCTTGTTTCTCGCTGCGGTGGTCTGCCTCAACGTTCTGCTTTACCAACGGAAGCGTGTTTTCCCAACCGCCATGGTGGTCTATTTCTCGGCCCAGATCGTCTGGGTTCTGATCGATCACCTGATGACCTTGAAATATACCCCACATTCCACATGGACGGGCGTTTTGAGGGCGATCGTCGCCGGCCTGATCTGGATTCCTTACTTCCTGCAATCGCGGCGTGTTGAAGTTACATTTGTCCACGAATAGAGCTTCGCCGAAGACCCTTCTGGATCCAGCCGGGCCCACTGAAAACCAGGCGGGCCGGAATCGCTTCCGGCCCGCTTGGTTGGTTCAATTGCAGCGAACCCTTACGGCACAAACACGTGCAGCCGCACATGCCATTTGCTGCTTTGTCCGGGTTTCAGCGTAACCATGCCTGTATCGGTCGAGCCCCACTCCTTGCCGAAGGGATCGCCGAAGTTGTACTGATGCTCGATGGCCACGAATTGTTTAGTGGGTGGCGCGTACATCTGGATTGCCTTTATCTCCGGCGACAGGCCGATGATGTCGATGCCGTATTTCGCCGCCGGATCGATCACCTTTACCGTAACGGCCTTGTTCGCCCACTCCAGGTGATTCCAGTTGTCGTCGTAGAAGTTCGATCCCAGCGCCACACCGCCCGGCGCAAGCAGGTCAAACTTGGTCCCCGCTACCGGAGAAATCTTGCCCGTCGGGAAGACGTTGTCGTAGTTATCCACCTCAGCCACCGTGGTTCCGGGGATATGCACCTTGACCTGCGTGCGGTCGCCTGAGGGCAAATTGAAGTAAGGGTGCCAGGCAATGGCGATCGGCTCGGCTTCGTTGCCCACATTGCGCGCAACGATGCTGGCATCCACGGCTTCGGCCGTCAGCCGTATGGTGAAAATCAGGTCGGTCTTCGACAGCCAGTGGCCTCCAAAGTCGCCGCCATGGATCACTCCGGTCACTTCCTGGCCGCCGGGAATGTCCACAACCTTGACGTCGTCGGTCTTGGCCTTGAGGATCAGCCCGTGCATGGCGTGGCGCTCCGCCCCGGGCAATTTGCCTATGTTGTTGGCTGGAAGGGTGATGGTGTGGCCCTTCCACTCTGTGGTCAGCGTCTTGCCGTCGGCCGAGAGCTTGCCGCGAATCCGATTGGGGTAGGGAACCAGAAAAGCGGCGCCCAGCCGGTAGCCCAGATTTCCAAAGCTGTCATCGTCTACGTCCAGCATCTTCTTCGCGTTCGCCAAGTCCGGAGAAGCGAGCACGTCCACATTGCCTTTGCCCGGAAAGTTCGCGGTGATCTGCAGGATTTCCATCCCGCGCCCCGGCGCAAGCGTGATGCCTGTGAACTCCGGCCTGGTGGTGCTGGCGGCAGTGCGGGTGAGAGTCACAATCTTTTGCCCGCCGATCTCGGTAACGGCCTGCGCCTGACCAAGAATCAGCAAAGGACCCGCCATCAGGGCCGGCAGGCCAAAAGCGAGCAGCGTATGTGTGCATAACAGTGCCTTCATCACAATCCATCCCTCGAATCGCGTTAGGATCTTCCGGAATCGACTTCCTGGCCGCGCAGGTTTTGCCAGAGCGCGAGAAAGCGTATTCCCGAACGCTGCAATTCTACGCCATGCCGCCCCGTTTTGCTTTACAAGCACTATGATTACTTCCATGGAAAACTCACTCCGTTGGGGAGTTCTCTCGACTGCCAATATCGGCCTCAAAAAAGTCATTCCCGCCATGCAGCGCGGGCAATACACCCGTGTTGTGGCAATCGCCTCGCGCGATCGCGCCAACGCCGAGCGGGCTGCGATCGCTCTGGGCATTCCCACGGCCTACGGCTCCTATGAGGAACTCCTCGCCGACCCCAGCATCGATGCCATCTACAACCCGCTCCCCAACCAGCTTCATGTCCCGTGGACCATCCGCGCCGCCGAAGCGGGCAAGCACGTTCTCTGCGAAAAGCCGCTCAGCCTCACCGTCGCTGAAGCGGAAACACTGCTTGCCGTCCGCGCCCGCACCGGAGTCAAAATAGGCGAGGCCTTCATGGTCAACTGCCATCCGCAGTGGGTTCGCCTGCGGCAACTCCTCGCTGAAAAACGCATCGGCGAGATTCGCTCTATCTCAGGCTTCTTCAGTTATTTCAATAGCGATCCGGCCAACATCCGTAACCAGGTTGAAAGCGGCGGCGGCGCACTCTACGACATCGGCTGTTACCTCATTCACGCATCGCGCTACGCGTTCAGGCAGGAGCCCACACGCGTCGTAGCCCTCGTCGATCGCGATCCGGTGATGAACACTGACCGCCTCACCTCGGCGATGCTTGATTTCCCCGGCGGACAGTCCATCTTCACGTGCAGCACCCAGCTTGTTCCGTATCAGCGCGTCCACTTCTTCGGCACACGCGGCCGCATCGAGATCGAGATCCCCTTCAACGCCCCTCCCGACCGCCCCACGCGCCTCTTCATCGATGACGGCGGCGATCTGTCGGGCGCCGGCATCACCACGGAAACATTCCCCGTCTGCGATCAGTACACGCTGCAGGGCGACGCCTTTTCCAAAGCGGTTATGGACGACGCTGACGTTCCAGTTCCCCTGGAAGACGCCATCGCCAACATGGCGGTTATCGGAGCCATCCTCCAATCCGCTCAATCCGGCCGGTGGGAGTCGCCAAAGCACTCCTCAAAAGCGTAAGGTTAGCTATTTCCCTTGCGGTTTGGGCGCTGCGGCGTCTTTCGATGCCGGCGCTGCCGGGGCGCAGTTTCCGGAGCCTTCTGAGGTGCGGCAACCGCCGGCTTTTCCGGATGCGCGGTGGCCGCGGCCTTCTGGTGCTTATTGGCAGGTTGCCTCCACTCCTCGTCATGCTTTGCCTTTTCGGTTGCCGCTTTGGCGCAATGGGCGATGCCGATGCGGCGATTACGCAATTCGATACGGCGCTCACCTACGCACTCGATAATCCGAGCACGCTCTTCCACATCCATCCTCGGCAATGCTTCAACCCATGTCCGCCGCGCTTGCTGCGCGCCCTCGCGCGCTGGCGTGCAGGGTTTTTTTGAAGGTGAGATCTCATTTGTTAAACTGATGCCACAGGGCGCCGGGCTTGATGAAAACATTCCGGCCTGGTCAAGGCGAACCATACTTGTTGAATATGCCCACTACGCGTCGACCGCGGGAAGACAAACCTCAACTGTGGCGCCTGCCTGTGGCATGTTTTCGATTTGAATTGCACCACGATTCTTCTCCACAACCGCCTTGGCAATCGAGAGACCGAGACCAAATCCTCCCGTCAATCGCGACCGTGAACGATCCGAGCGATAAAACCGTTCGAATACATGGGGCAGGTCTTCGCTCGATATTCCCGGCCCTGCGTCCGCAATCAGGATGCGGCACGCCGAGCCTTCGATGCGGCTGATCTCAACCTTCACTTCACCGCCGAGCGGGGAATGCTGAATTGCATTTTCGAGGAGATTGATCCAGAGTTGGTTGAGCTCGTATTCCGGTGCGCGCACTCTCAAATCGCAACAAGAATCGAACACAACCGATACCGATTTGATCTTCGCCATGGGCACAAGCTGATCGATGGCATGCTGCAACGACTCGTTGAGACCGAGCGGCGCTTCGTTGTCAATGGCGCCCTTGCCGGTCGACCGTTGAAAATAATCGATGGACGCCAGAAGCAGCATGTTGGCCACAAGGTTCTCGGTGCGTGAAGTATCTTCAAGCGCGCGTGCGATGCCCTCGCGCAGTTCTTCTTCTGAGGCTTTGCCTTGTTCCAGAAGTTGAAGAGTCGATTTCTGGATCGCGACAGCGGTCTTCAATTCATGTGCGGCATCGCTGAGAAATCGGCGTTCGCGCCGGAACGCCCGCTGCAGGCGAGAGACCAGCGAGTGCAGGGCACGGGCGAGCGGCACCAACTCAGTGCTCCGGACCGTGCCCGTGGGGTCTTCAAACTGCGCCCCATCGGCCTCGATCAAATCTGCCTGATGGGCGAAGTCGGTGAGCGGACGCATGCCTTTGCCCACGGCCCACCACGTCGAACCGAAGGATATCAGGAGAGAGAGCAGTCCAACCGAAATCGCAATGCGGGTTGCGTTGGCGATCTCGGCCTCAGCGCGATTGGCCGGCATCGCGTAATAGACATTCACATAGAGTTGCGGTATCTGATGATTCTCCTGATCGAGGATTGCCGCATTCATCTGCGCCTTGGCTCGATAGATCACTCCCCCGCGGCGAAAAAAGAACGCTCCATCTTCATGTTGTCCGCGATCCTTGTTCGTGGTCAGCCACGAGGAGGACCCCGCTACGGGCCCGCCATGTACATCATCAATGCAAAAGAGATCCTCCTTGGGAATGTTGACCTGATCTCCGTCAAACGTCAGACCATCCGGACTTTTTACATCGTCGTCGACCAGCGCAAGCACTGAAACCATGCGCGCTTTCAACTCTGAATCGACACTCGACCACACCGCGCGATGCACATACCAGATCGAGAGTCCTACCGCACCCACGGCCGCGACCAACTGGGCCGCGAGGACAAGCAAAACGACTCGACCGCGGATCGAACGCATCATCCCGCCTCACTGCGGCGCAGCATGTAGCCATGACCGCGCAAAGTGTGGATGAGTCGCTCATGGGCGCTCGCGTCGATCTTGCGGCGAAGAGCTGAGATGTACACCTCGATTACGTTGCTGAATTTTTCCCAGTTGTAGTCATAGAGGTGTTCGAGCAGTTCTTCCTTGGAAACAACGGAACCCTGGCGCAGCATCAGATATTCGAGAGTGCGATATTCCATCGGCGTCAGCTCCACGCGCACTTCCGCTCGAGTTGCGGATCTTGTGTTCATGTCGAGGATCAGGTCCGCAAGCACCAACGACGAACTCGCCTGCCCCTTGCTGCGGCGGATGAGCGCTTTCACCCGAGCGAGCAGTTCTCCAAGGTCAAACGGCTTGGCGAGATAATCGTCCGCGCCGTTGTCCAGGACGCCCACAATGGTCTGCTTGTCTTCCTTTGCAGTAAGTACCAAAACGGGAGTCTTGTTTCCTGCCCTGCGTAATTCAGTGAGAAGTTCTTCACCGGAGATGCCAGGCAGCATGAGGTCGAGAACCACCAGATCGAACGATCCCGACAGTGCAAGATGCAATCCTTCGTTGCCTTCCAATGCGACATCGACAACGAACCCCGCATTTTTTGAGATTGCCTTGGCAAGGTTCTGTGCCAGCCGTTCCTCATCTTCGATGATCAGTACATGCATTGAATCTCCGCCCACAATCGAAGCAGTATTGCAATGGTGGATGCTGCCCGCCAGGGATCGTCGCTTCGGCACTTTCCGTCTCATCATGTTGTACGCGCCGTGAGTGGATTTGACTAGCCCGTACCTGAGTCCCAATGCATCGTCTAACTGTTCAATTGTGCCGTGTCACCAAGTGTCACATGTTCAGGGTAGAATCCAGGTTTCAGCCTCTTTCATTTCATGCCTTGTCAGTGGAGCGGAGGGTCACTCGCCGCCTTCAGCAAATCTTCAGGGTGCGCAGGGTAGAGTGGAATCGATGTTTATGTTGCGTACTGGAATGATCGCGGGAGTTCTGCTGGCGACGGCGCTGCCGTGGGCAACCGGGCAGACGGCGCCGTCGAAAACGGATGCGCCGCTTACCCTTGAGGATGCAATACGGCTGGCGCAAGCGAACGAGCCGGCGTTTGCCGCCGCAGTGGCAGAAAGCCGTGCCGCTGCGCTCGAGCGCAAAGATGCCAAGGCCGCGTTGCTTCCCACGGTTACATTTCACAACCAATATCTTTTCACCGAGTCGAATCACACACGGGCGACCACGACGCAAGGCACCACCAGCCAGTCTCTGCCTGTGTTCATCGCGAATAATTCCATTCATGAATACACAAACCAGGCTGCAGTTACCGAAACGCTCGGCTTGGCCGGAGCGGCTTCGGCACGGCTAGCGAGTGCCAACGCGGCGCGGGCGGAGGCGGAACTTGAAATCGCACGCCGAGGGCTTGTGTCGACTGTGGTTGAACTCTATTACAACATTCGCGCTGGCGCAGACAGACTTGCCGTCGCCCAGCGTGCGCTCGATGAAGCCAATCGCTTTGTCGAAGTAACGCAAAGGCGGGAAGAAGGACGCGAAGCGGCGCACGTCGACGTCATCAAGGCTCGCCTTGGACAACAGCAGCGCCAGCGGGAACTGGCGGAAGCCGGCCTCGGCACCGAGAAAGCCAATCTTGAACTGGGAATCCTGCTCTACCCGGACCCGAGCCGCAAATTCGCGGTTGTCGAGGAGACAGCCCCGCCCATGCTACCCGACCGCCCCAGCGTTGAAGCCGCGGCGCGGGCCAAAAATCCTGAACTGCGCAGCGCCCTGGCCACGCTCCAGGCCAGCCAGGCCACGGCCCTCTCGGCCTGGGCTGGCCTGATGCCCGACCTCGCGCTCAATTACAGCTATGGTATCGACGCTCCGCAGTTTGCAAGCAACGGGCCTGGCGGCGCGCGCAACCTGGGCTACTCCGCGAGCGCCACTGTCGACGTTCCCATCTGGGACTGGCTCACCTCGGAGCGTAAGGTGAAGGAGGCGCGCATCCGTTCGCAGGCCAGCAAGGTAGCGCTCAGTGCCGCCCAGCGCCGCATGCTCGCCGACCTCACCGAGGCTTATAACGAAGCGGATAGCGCACGACAGCAGCTAGCCTCTCTCGATGCCAGCGTAGCCGATGCCCGCGAAGCCCTTCGTCTCACCAACCTTCGCTATGTCAATGGCGAAAGCACAGTGCTCGACGTGGTCGATGCACAAAATACCCTGGTGGCCGCCGAAAACGGCCAGGTCGATGGCGTGGTTCGCTACCACTTGGCTCTGGCCCAGCTTGAAACGCTTTCAGGAAGGCTCTAGACCGTGAACTGTGCAACGAGTCGTGGAACTGATGAAGCTTATAAGGCGCGAATAGCGGTGGCGGCGGTGTGCGCACTGCTCGCTGTCTCCCTGATGGCCGGTGGATGCAAGAAAAATGAGGAAACAGCTCCCGAAGCATCCGTAGCCGTTCAGGCTGAGCATCCCACCGTCGGCCCACTCTCCGCGGAGATTGCCGCCGATGCAGTGCTGGCTCCTCTGGCCCAGGCAGCCATTGCGCCCCGCATCAGCGCTCCTGTGAAAGCGGAGCTAGTGCAGCGCGGAGCGATCGTACACAAGGGTCAACTCTTACTAACGCTCGAGGACCGCGACCTGCGCGGTGCGGCACTTGACTCCCGAGGCAGCCTGAGCCAGGCGCAGGCTGCCTTTACCGCCGCCACACTCGCCACGATTCCCGAAGATGTGCAGAAGGCCCAACTCGATGTGGACCAGGCCAGGGCCAATCTAGACGTGGCCAACCGCACCGTCGAAGAGCGCAAACGGCTCCTCAAGGAAGGCGCCATCGCAGGCCGGGATGTCGACACCGCCATGGCCGCAGCCGTGCAGGCCCAGGCCGCTTACGACACCGCCGCCAAGCACCTGGCCAATGTGGAAAAGACCACCCGCCAAACCAGCATCGACGCGGCAAAGGGGCAGCTCACCTCGGCACAAGGCAAGCTCGAAAATGCCGATGCCCAGGTGAGCTATGCCGAACTGCGCAGCCCCATCGATGGTGTCGTCACAGACCGGCCGCTCTTTCCCGGCGAAACAGCCGCGGCTGGCGCGCCCGCCATCACTGTGATGGACACCAGTTCACTGATAGCCAAGGTGCATATCTCGCAGGTTTCCGCGCAGCAATTGAAGATTGGCGGAGCAGCTGAGCTCACGATTCCGGGAGTCGACGATCCTCAAGCCGCGACCGTTGCTCTTATTAGCCCGGCTCTCGATCCGGGCTCAACAACGGTCGAGGTCTGGCTCAAATTGCCCAATCCCGGCGGCCGTTTCAAGGTGGGCACGCCGGTGCACGCAATCATCAGTGGACTCACCATTCAAAAGGCCGTCCAGTTGCCCACCGCCGCGATCCTGCCGGCCGATGATGGATCCACGACCGTGCTGGTCGTCGGAGCGGATGGCGCTGCCCACAAGCGCGCCGTTCAGATCGGCCTGCGAACCAACGAAAAGGTCCAGATCCTCAGCGGAGTGACGCCCTCCGACATGGTCGTGACCGAGGGCGGCTACGGCCTCGACGATGGCACCAAGGTCACAATCGGCGGCGCCAAAAACGACGACAATAGCGGTAAAGACGATGCCCCGGCTGCGGGCGGGAGCAAGGAATAATGGCCTCCGTTCCTCCGTTGTCCGACAATGAACTGCGCTCCGAAGATGATTCGAATTTCTGGCTGCCGCGTTGGGCCCGCACCATCTTCTTCATGGCTTTTGTTCTCACGGTGGTGGGCATCTTCGCCTTCTTCCAGACGCCCATTGCGGTCTTCCCGGAGACCAACTTCCCGCGTATCGTCATTGGCATCGATAACGGCGTAATGCCTGTCGAACAGATGCAGGTCACCATCACCAAGCCCATCGAGGACGCGGTCAACTCGGTGCCCGGCCTTACCACCGTGCGCTCCAACACCAGCCGCGGATCGGCCGAGGTCAGCCTCTTCTTCGACTGGTCGGTCGACATGTTCCGCACTCTGGAACTGGTCAACTCCGCACTCAGCCGCGTCCAGCAGGAGTTGCCGGCCACGGCGAAGATCACCACCAACCGTCTCACCTTCGCAACGTTTCCGATTCTCGGTTACAGTCTGACCACGACCAACAGCAGCGTCACTCAGAGCGACCTCTGGGAACTGGCCACCTATACGCTCAAGCCGCCCCTCAATCGCGTGAATGGCGTGGCCACCGTGACCATTCAGGGAGGCCAGGTGCCTGAATATCACGTTGTACCCAACATGGCGCGACTGCAGGCTTCCGGCGTCACCATCCTGGACCTCGCCAACGCCATCGGCGTCGCCAACACCATCGACTCGCCCGGGCTCTATCCCCAGAACCATCAGCTGGTGCTGGCCCTCGTGGGATCGCAGGCGCACGATATTCAGAGTTTGCGCGATCTCACCGTTAAGACCACCGCCAGCGGTGCGCCGGTGCGCGTCAGCGATTTAGCCGACGTGATCCAGGCGCCGATGCCGGTCTACACCTTTGTCTCGGCAAACGGCCACCCCGCTGTGTTGCTCAACATCGCGCGTCAGCCTTCCAGTAACACCGTTCAGGTAGCCGACGGTGTCGCTGCAGCCGTGCAGCAGTTGCGCGCGCGCCTCCCTCGCGGCGTCGCGCTGGAGCCCTTCTACGACCAGTCCCAGATCGTGCGCGAGAGCATCGCCAGCGTTCGCGATGCCATCCTCATTGGCCTGTTCCTCGCCTGCATGATCCTCTACCTCTTCCTGCGCGACTGGCGCTCTTCGCTGATCGCCGGCATGGTCATCCCCGTCACTATGGCCGTCACCGTACTTGTCCTATGGCTCGTCGGAGAGAGCTTTAACCTCATGACGCTCGGCGGTCTCGCCGCTGCCATCGGTCTCGTGATTGACGACGCCATCGTTGTGGTCGAAAACATCGTCCTCCATCGCGATGCCGGCGAAAACCGGGTCGAAGCCGTGCGCAAGGCTCTCCACGAAATTTCGCGTCCGCTCATCGGGTCCACAATCACGCCTGTCGTCGTCTTCCTGCCTCTCATCGCGGTCACTGGAGTCACCGGCAGCTTCTTCCGCGCGCTGGCCATCACCATGGCCGTTTCGCTGCTCACCTCGCTGGCGCTGGCCGTTACATGGACGCCCGGTCTGGCCATGGTCCTGCTCAAGGCCAGGAAGCGTGAAGATCGCGATTCAAACGACACCGCAACTGATTCCCATCATGAGCAGGGCCCCGTGATGAGTCGCCTCACCGGCTGGCAACATGCCGCGCTCGACTGGTCTCTGCGCAGGCCACTCTGGCTCGGCGGCGCCTGCGTGGTCCTCGCCGCGCTCGCCTACTTCGCCTACTCCAATCTTGGGACAGATCTGCTGCCCGAGATGGACGAAGGCGGATTCATTCTCGACTACGTGATGCCTGCCGGCAGCTCCCTCGAGTCCACCGGCAAGGTGCTCGATCGTGTCGAGAAAATCGTCCACGCCACTCCCGAAGTCGACAGCACCAGCCGCCGCACCGGCCTGCAGATGGGCTTCGCCGCGGTCACTGAAGCCAACACCGGCGACATCACAGTGCGCCTCAAAAACAAGCGCCACCGCACCATCGACGAAGTCATGGCCGACATCCGGCACCAGATCAAGTCTACCGAGCCGGAGCTCGACGTCGAATTCACGCAGATCCTGCAGGACAACATCGGCGACCTCTCCAATGCGCCGGAACCAATCCAGATCAAGCTCTTCAACCCCGATGCGGCGCTGCTCCAGAACATCGCTCCCCGCGTTGCCACCGAGATCGCCAAGATCAATGGCGTAGTCGATATCGAGAACGGCATCGACAACACTGTCAGTGGCCCTGCCACGAACTTTCAGGTGAACCCGCAAACAGCCACGCGCCTCGGTTTCACCACGCAGGAAGTCGCAGAAGACGCCACCTCAATTCTCGATGGCGTCGAAGTGCCTAATCCGCTGATCAACAACGGCAGGCCCTACACCATTCGCGTACGTCTGGGTGCAGAATCGCGCCAGTCGCTCGACAGCATCGAAAACACAGTCTTCAACTCCAGTTCGGGCCACACCGCCTCGCTCGGCTCCATGACCGCCATCACGCAACTACCGCCGCAAAATGAAATCCGCCGCGAAAATCTGCAGCGCCTGGTGGTGGTCACCGCACGCCTTGAAGGTACCGACCTCGGCACTGCCGTCAAGCTGGTTCGCCAGCGTGTCGAAGCCATGCATCTGCCCGCCAGTGTTCGCGTCGAATACGGCGGCACCTATCAAGAGCAGCAAAAATCGTTTGCCGAACTCGGGCGTGTGCTCGTCTTGGCGCTGGTTCTGGTCTTCGGTGTACTTCTCACCGAGTTCCGCAATTTCGCCGCGCCGGTCGCCATTCTCACCTCTTCGGTGCTCTCCATTGCGGGCGTGGTCGGCGCGCTCCTGATCACGCGAACCACCTTCAACGTCTCCAGCTTCATGGGCCTGATCATGGTGATCGGTATCGTGGCCAAGAATGGCATCCTGCTGCTGGATGCCGATGCACGTTATCGCGCCGAAGGGGCCGATCCCCGCGCGGCCATGCTCCATGCCGCGCAGCGTCGCCTGCGGCCCATCCTCATGACTGCGCTGGCTGCCATCACCGGCATGCTTCCGCTGGCGCTGGCGCTGGGGCAGGGCTCGCAGATGCTGCAGCCGCTTGCGATCTCTGTGATCGGCGGCCTCTTCATCTCTATGGTGCTCAGCTTGGTGGTGACGCCCGTGGTCTACTTGTTACTGACGCGAAAAACTCATGCGGGAACGATCCAGGAAGCGTAAGTGAATTGCACCGGAACCATCAAGACCCAATTGTTCGTTATTTCCTAAGTCATATCCTGTCCATTTTGTGTTTATAGCCCTGCATTGATCCCAACCTAGCCCTTTCCTCTGTGTTAGGTCTTCCAAATCAGGCGCCCAGTTGGACCCGATCGCAGCGAGACCGATCCTGCCGCTGGGACCGCAACGAGGGCAAGCTTGCTGGGGTCGCCGTGGCTTCCCTTGGGGAACACTTCGATAGGGCTGATGCCAGGCTCGCGAAGGAGTTGAAGGTGAGTTCCCAGTCGAGAACCACATCCGTCGTCTTCGGCCAGTCACCTTTCTTGAGATTGATTTCCGCTCCAGCTCCGCGCATCGCTTGAAGCGCGACGATCACCTTTCTGTTGATTGTCTTCTGATTTAGGCCCTCATCGCGGCCAGCGCCGAAGAGGACAATCATGTCCTCCCGGTTATCTCGAGAAACATGGTGCTTGCGGAAATGCTTTCGGAACCACTGGAGAGCCCGAGCATAAGCACTCAATGTCGCGTTGCCCTTTGTGGCCTTAACGTCCCTCAGATAACTCTCGATTGCCGCATCGACGGTGACGACAGTGTCGTCTATGCCGCGATTACTTCCTCGGCCGCTTCAATATTCCCAGCCAGAATGCCCGTCTGGAACTGCCAGGTGTCAAGCGCCTCGCGCGGCGACACGCCGGCAATCTTTGTCTTCCGCTTGCCGTCCTCGTACCACTCCAGAAAGAACTTCCCGCCGCCCTTCCAGGACTTCGGCTTGCCGCCGATCGGGACGAGCTGTGGCTTGGGTTTACCGTCGGACTTGACCACCGGG
>PMWR01000333.1 GCA_003166055.1 Acidobacteriaceae bacterium | reverse complement strand
GTCTTCGTCACGCGCCGCACCTCTGCGCAGGTCAAGGTCGCGCAGGAAGACCAGTTGCAGACCTACCCCGAGGTGTTATTCCGCGCAGTTCTGGCCATCGAACTACTCGCCATCGTATTGGTTCTTGTTTCGCTGTTCTTCAACGCTCCGCTTGAAGGCATCGCCGATCCCACGCACACGCCAAACCCGGCCAAAGCGCCATGGTACTTTCTCGGCCTGCAGGAACTGCTGCACTACTTTCCGCCTGTCGTGGCCGGAGTGTTGGTGCCTTCGCTGCTCATCATCGCGCTGGTTGTCATTCCCTATTTCAACATCAACATTGAAGCCAATGGCCTCTTTCTGAAAGACCGGACAAAACGATTGCGCCTGTTCTATCTGGCCGCTCTCGGGATGCTGGTCTTTCTTCTGGCTTTCCATGTTTACGTCGCCTTGGGACCCACCGTGATTGTCGCGTTGGCGATGATCGTCGCCGCCAACAGCACGCCCGATTCGCCTTCACGGTTCCGTCGCTATCTGGCCCGGAAGCCACTGGCTTACTGGATCATGACATGGTTTCTCTTCGAACTCATTGTGCTCACCGCTGTGGGCACATGGTTCCGCGGCCCGGGCTGGTCCTGGGTTTTGCCATGGAGGAGTTAAGTGCAATCCATTAGAAAGATCCTTTCCTCCGCGTGGCAGGCGCTCTTCGGCGATCCGGTGCGGGCATTCGGCGTTGTCAGCCTTGGTTTGCTGTTGGCGCTTGCGATTGCACCGGCCAAAGAACACTTCAGCCAGTGGCACAGTTATCAGCGGCACTACCTGGCGCTCATTCACGATCGCGGCGATGCAGTCAGCCTGCGTCGCCGATTCCAGCCGGGCATTCATCAGATTTGGTTGCCCGAGCTAGGCGTCGTCGACCGCTGCACCACGTGCCATCTGGGATTGAATGAGGCAAGTCTTGGCGACGTGAAAGAGCAGCCCTTCCGCAAACACCCGGTCGTTCCACACTCGCTGGACGGATTCGGCTGCGTTATTTGTCATGGCGGCCAAGGTCCGGCCACAACGGTTGCCGAGGCACACCACAGCGAACGGGCCGGCGAAGAACCAATCCTGCCCACGCGCTACATCGAGTCCGGCTGCGGCCAATGCCACCAGAACGCGCTCCTCGGAACACCGCAGCTCAACCTGGGCAGAACCATGCTGACGCGCTATGGCTGCGTCCACTGCCATGCCATCACGCGGCCAGACGGCACCAAAGTAGCAGCGACGGACCATCCTCCGTCGCTCGTCCACATCGCGGACAAGACGACGCGAGAGTGGATTTATAGTTGGTTGAAAGATCCCCAGGCATACGCGGCATCAACTACGATGCCCAACTACAAGCTCAGCGATGTAGACGCAAGCGACATTTCAGCGTATCTGGTGAGCACCAGCACCACTCATGCCGGCGATACTGCCGCGCTCGGAACGAAGCCGGCAGCAAACGCCGATCCCTCCGCGGGGCCGAGCCTGTATGGCGAATCTTTCTGCTCCTCATGCCACGCAGTTCAGAATGCAGCGGGTAACCTGGTGGGCGGCGATTTAGGTCCCGAACTCACGCGCCTTGGCAACAAGGTGAAGCCCGAGTGGCTGACGGCGTGGCTCCAGAATCCTCGCATCTACGATGCAACGACACCCATGCCGCAATACCGCTTCACCCCGCAGCAGATCACGATTCTGGTTGCTTTTCTCCAGGCAAAAACGGACTCCGACTACGGTTCGAGCGTTCATCTGGATGCGGCCAGTCCGCCGCAGATTGCCCACGGACGGAAACTGATCGTCGAGCTGGGATGCGCGGCCTGCCATGAGATCAACGGCGTGCAGAA
The DNA here is from genome assembly GCA_003166055.1 of Acidobacteriaceae bacterium. Next base: position 4,688 of record PMWR01000333.1, on the reverse strand, counting down.
GCCGGAAAACTTTGCGCCTGACCTCAGCACTATTGGAAGCAAGCCTCTCACGCAGATTGTCTTTTTGCCCGGCATGGAACACACGATGTCCAGTTACATCGTCGCCAAGATCCGTGAGCCGCGCGCCTTCGGCCCCAGCGTGAAGATGCCGCAGTTTGCTCTGACGGCTTCGCAGACAGATGCTTTGACCACGGCCCTGCTTGCGCTCACGAATCGCAGCCGCACCATGCCCGACAATTTACGTGTCGCGGCAACTCCGGAGACCAACTACCAGCCTGCCGGGCACGCGGGCAAGCTGATCAACGAACTCGCCTGTTTCAGTTGCCACCGCTTCAACGGCAGGGGCGGCGATATGGCGCCCGACCTTTCCTGGGAAGGAAGCGCGGTGCAGCGGCAATGGCTCACCGACTTCCTCCACAACCCCAACACGCTGCGCCCATCGCTCATCCGGCGCATGCCGCGCTTCAACCTGAGCGACAGCGATAACAAGGAATTGACGGACTACATACTAACCGTCTACCAGTCGCCGTCGATCGACGCGGACTTCACATTAACGCCTGGGATTGACGCGGGAACCGTCGAGCACGGCAGGCAACTGTTCTATTCCAAATACGCCTGCCAGGCGTGCCACATCGTCGATTCCAAAACCGACAAGGGATATATTGGGCCGACACTCACACAGGTTGGCTCGAGGTTGACTTCCGCCTGGGTCTACGCGTGGCTCAGAAATCCACAGGCGCTGCGGCCTGGCACCACTGAACCGAACCAGAACCTGAACGATGACGACGCCCGCGCTCTCACAGCATTCTTGATGTCGCTGAAAGGCCCGGCCGGGCGGGGGGCGAAGCAATGATGATGCGAAGCACTGCGCGCAGGACAATCCGAATATCCGCTCTGGCGCTTTTCGCTCTCGCCGCCGTGGCAGGCTGCAAGCATTCCGCTCCACCGGCTGCTGGATTGAAAGCCACGGCTGCTGGATCGGCAATCGTCGAGTCGAGCGGCGGCCACCAGGTTGGCGTTACCGGCACGGTGTTGAAAGATCCACTTGTGGTGCAGGTGAATGACGATCAGGGGACTGCGGTTCCCGGCGCACTGGTTGAGTTTCATGGTTCCGCCGGCGTCAGCTTTGACTCAGCAGTGATGCTCACCGATTCCAGCGGGCAGGCAACCACGTTGGTCACTCTGGGTACCATCGCGGGAAGATACCAGCTCAGCGCAGTCACACCGGGCAAGTCGAAGCCCGTGAGCCTCGATATTGTCGAAACGGCACTTGGCTACCAACAGCGAGTGGGCTCCATTCTCGCGGATAAATACTGCAACCGCTGTCACGACTCGGAGTCTTCTCCCGAACGCGTCTCCAACTACGACAATCTCGAAGTGAAACCGCATGCATTCACAGACGGCTCCACGTTGAACAAAATGAGCGATGCCGATCTCACATCGATCATTCTTCACGGCGGCCCGGCGCTGAATCGCTCAGCACTCATGCCTCCCTACGGAAATACATTGAGCCCTGCGGATGTGCGGGCCCTTATCGCTTACACTCGCGCGGTGGCTGATCCTCCGTACGAGCCCGCAGGGACGGTCTATGCGCGCAAGTAAATTTGCATTCCTCGTTATATTGTTCATCGGCGCCCGGCTTGTTCGCGCGCAGGTTGTGGCCCCGGGCGAATTGACTGATCCCTCGCTGCGCGCACTCCAGGAGCAATCCTTCGGTAGCCTCAAGACCGTTGGTCAGAACATCGTCGGCCATCAATTCAACTTTCCTTTCTATCTCAGCCGAAAGCTCGATATCGACGAACGGATACAGAAGCGAACCGACCAGCACTCCATCCGCTTTGAACACTACAACGGCGCAACCGTGATCGCCATCTCCGGCAATTACTACNNCAACACCGCCGTTCAGGGATACGCCGTTGAAGTGTCGCACCATGTAGTCAGCAAGACAATGGGCATGCCAATTGAGCGACCTGAAAACCTCATGGTCTACCTTCCGCAGGCTGCGGCGGTCAAGCTCGTCGCGGCACAGAACAACCTCGCAATGCAAGGCGCTCTGCTTGATGCCGATGTGCTGCTCAATGCGAAGCAGCTTGATATATGGATGACGGACGACGAGCAGGCGCCTGCGAAGGAATCCGAGGCTCCTGCGGAGGTAGCCAAAACAACCGCGCCAGTCGCCATCCCAACCGTGACGAATGCTGCCAACGTCGCACGACGGCACGCGGAAGCCGATGTCCCTGTGCAGCCCGACCCGAAACCCACATCGGCGCTTGTGCCTCCTGCACCTTTGCCCCCGCCATCTCCAGTGCGCGATTCTTCTCCGCAGGCGTTAGCCACACTCCAGTCATCAATTCAGGGCGCCAGCAACCACATGCTGAAGGAATTGGAACCCGAGGCGCACTTCGTGACATACGCCCCGCCCGCATTCATTCCTTTTCATCATCAGGTGTATCTCGAACTCTCCATGACCACGCAGTTGGCGGAATCGCCGGCAACCTCGCGTTACAAGCTTGCTGCTTTGGCCTTTGACGAGCACATCTCGCCGCTCATCCGCCGCGTGCTCACTTACTTTCCAGGGGACCAGAACTTTGACGGCATCAGCTTCAGCACCACGGTACGTCCCCGCACAAAACCGGGCGCGGCCGCTGCGAAAGCTCTGTCCGTTGAATTCTTCTTCTCTCTGGAAGATCTTCGCCGCTATCAGTCCTACGATTGCACTGGCCAGCAACTCATCAATGACGGAATCGTGCTGATCAACGGGGAGCGGGCCGGGCTCGATCTGCAGCTTGCGCAAGGCAGCGGCCAGCCATGAAGAACGCCGCTGGAGCCCCTGCGACTCTCGCGGCTCTCTTGGTCGCGGTAGCCTGCTTGATTCCCATGGCGGCTCAGGCTCTTCAAACCGGAGCCGCCACCGCTACGCCTCAACCCGCCTCATTTCCAGCGCCGATCAACCTCAAGGTACTGCCGAAAGACCTGACCGGACAGCAAGTTCATGACTTGATGGAACAGTGGAAGGTCGGGCTGGGAATGAGCTGCAGTGCGTGCCATGCCGAGGATAAGGAGAGAGTCAACCAGAATGGCCGTCCGCTCCTCGACTTTCCCGACGATTCGAAACCGGAGAAGACTACCGCGCGGTTGATGTACACCATGACCGAGGAGATTAACCAAAAGTATATTGCCAGGATTGACAGCTCCGGCGCACCGGTAACATGCGGCACATGTCATCGTGGCCGTGTCGGGCCCGACCCGTTCGTCGCCTCCTCTGATGATGGACGGCCAGTGACCCAAGGCCCTGCGCCCTCCGGCGTAAATCTACTTTCGCTCGAGCGCAGAGACGCGGTGGAGGATGTGGATTACGCTTCGCCGCTCGAGATTCTGTTGTCGGCTGATGGCGCGCGGCTTTACGTGCTGTGCCAGCAGAGCGAGGAGGTGCGGGTGCTGGATGCGGCCAGCTATGCAGTGATCAAGAACATCGCCGTGGGCCGCGTACCGCGCGGGATGTCGTTTTCGCCTGACGGCGCGCGGCTCTTTGTGACCAACTCGTGGGACGACACGCTCTCGGTGATCGATACGAACACGCTCGCGGTGGTGGCGACATGGCCGGTGGGCATGGAGCCGTCGAGCGTTGTTTCAGATCGCCACGGCACGCGGCTCTTTGTGGCCAATCGCATCTCAAACGATGTCGCTGTCCTGAATGAGCAGACGGGCGTGGAGGAGAAGCGCCTGTTGGCTGGGCGCGGATCGAGCTATCTCGCGCTTTCTCCCGATGGAAGCCGTGTTTACGCGACCCACGTATATCCGAATCCGTCTCCGCTGCGGACGGGATTGGAGAACCGCACAGCGCCGGAGTCGGAGATTACGGTGATCGATGCAGCACGCGCGGTAGTGGTGGATCGCATGCCGCTGCATCGGATCGCGGGCGTCTTTCATGTAGCGCTCTCGGCAGATGGCCGCCTGGGCGTGGTAGCCGAGTACCACCCCAAGAATCTTGTGCCGTTGGCGCACCTGGAACACGGCGGGGCATTCGAAGATACGATCACGGTATTTGGCGCGGACGTGGGGAAGGCTGTGGAGGTGCCGCTCGACGAGTTGGAGCGCTATGCCTCACAGCCGTTCGGCGTGGCGATTGCGCCGGACAAGTCGCGGATCTACGTGACAAGCGGCGGCTCGGAGATTGTGACGGTGGTGGATGTCCCACACCTGATGCGCTTCATCCATATGCATCCTGCACCTTTTGTGCAGGATCTTTCGGCCAGCGCCAACTATGTGGTTACGCGCATTCCGGTGGGGCACAATCCGCGCGGGCTGACGCTGACACGCGACGGGCGCAGGCTGTTTGTGGCCAATCGGCTCGATGATACAGTGAGCGTAATCGACACGCGCACAAACCGCGTGGCTTCGACAATCAAGCTGGCTGGCCCGAAGCTCGTCTCCGCGCTGCGTCACGGCGAGCAGACCTTCTATACCTCTCGCTACTCGTTTCAAGGGGAGATCGGCTGCGCGAACTGCCATATCGATTCCACTTTCGACGGTCTTGAATGGAACCTGGAACCCGACGGCTTCGGTCGCAACATTGTGGACAACAAGCTGCTCGAAGGCGTCAGGAACACCGAGCCCTACAAGTGGACAGGCACGAATGCCAACATTCCGACCGAGTGCGGAACACGCACGGAAAAATACTTCTGGCG
>PMWR01000180.1 GCA_003166055.1 Acidobacteriaceae bacterium | reverse complement strand
GTGGTCGTGATAGCGGATGGAGCAGTTTTCGAGCGATGCGTTGACGATGGGGAATTTGCGGAGCGCGTCAATGACCGCCGCCGCGATGAACGGCATGTAGGTGAGCTTGACGCCGTGGCGCTGCTCGAAGGCGGCCTTTTCGCGCTCGCGCAGGCGGGCGATGCGGGTCATGTCCACCTTGAAGACCGAGTGGACGTGGGGGCTGATCACCAGGCTCTCGACCATGCGCTGGGCGATGATGGCGCGCATTTTGCTCAGGGGGACCAGGTCGCCAGTGAGGGGCGTGGCGGCGGGCGGTGGCGCTGCAGGCGATGAAATGGCCGCGCTGCCGGGGCCTTGCTGGCTTAGAGGTCGGAGGATATCTTCTTTGGTGATGCGGCCTTCTGAGCCGGTGCCGGCAATGCGGCTGAGGTCAAGATTGTTGTCTTTGGCGATGCGGCGCACCAGGGGCGATGATCGGATTTTGCCGCCGGCGTTGGCCTGGGTTGCGGGAACCAGGACCGCAGTTGGCGCTGTTGCAGGAGCGGGCGGCTTGGCAGCGACCGGAGCGGCTGCGGGCGCGGACGGGGCGCTGCCGGGAGCGCCGATGACCGCGACCACGGTGTTGATTTCGACTGTCTCTCCCTCAGCTGCCTTGATTTCGAGCAGGACGCCGGTGACGGGCGAGGGGATCTCGGCGTCGACCTTGTCGGTGGAGATTTCAAAGAGCGGCTCGTCTTTTTGCACCGGGTCGCCGGTCTTCTTGAGCCACCTGGTGATAGTGCCCTCGAAGATGGACTCGCCCATCTGCGGCATTACAACTTCAGCCACCTGCGGTGGGGCAGACACCGCCTCTGGCGGCGCCTGCCGCGGCGCCGGTGTTGCGTTCGTATCCGGCCCCTGAGCTTCGCCACTTTCGGTGATTACGGCCACTACCGTGTTGACTTCGACGGTGGCGCCTTCGAGAACCTTGATTTCGCTGAGCACGCCGGCTACGGGCGAGGGAATCTCGGCGTCGACTTTGTCGGTGGAGATTTCGAAGAGGGGCTCGTCTTTCTGCACCGGGTCGCCGGTCTTTTTGAGCCATTTGGTAATGGTGCCCTCAAAGATCGATTCACCCATCTGGGGCATGATTACTTCCGTTGGCATGACTCTCTTTCTCCGCGATTCGGGACAGAACTGCGCGCCCGGCTCCTGCCGGATTATAAATCGCAGCACATGGGGTGGTGGAGCGGGGTTGGCGGCGAGGTGGCGTCCTGAGTCTAAAGTCCATCGTATAAGTTCGGGATTGCAACCGCAGGTCCTTCGACCCCCTTCGATCGCTCAGGATGACAGCTGCTTTCTTGATGCAAATGATCGAGACACCATACTAGGCGCGGATTGGGCGTTCGGCGACCGCATGCAGGCGCTCCAATTCAGGAGGTACTTGGAGCGGAGTGTCGTTGGCTGGGAATTGGGGCGGATTAGAGGATGCGGCAAGGGCGCGGAGGGCGGTGAGGTTTTCGACTGGTGTGACAGGCTCGTTGAAGACTGCGCCGAATTGCTGCGCGGCCTGATGCGCCAATGCTTCGAGACTGGGCAGAATGACGCCGGGTTCGACTTCATGCTCAAGGCTGGTGACGGCGTGATCGCGGATGCCACAGGGGACGATCAGATCGAAGTCGCGCAGGTCGGTGGTGACGTTGAAGGCGAAGCCGTGGGAGGTGATGCCGCGGGCGACGTGAATACCAATGGCGGCGATTTTGCGCTCCAGGCGGGCGGTAGCATTGGGAGTTGTAGTCGGCTCGGGCACCGGGCTGATCTCTGATCCCTGATCCCTGATCCCTGTCTTTTCTCCGCACCAGACGCCGGTGAGACCCTTGACGCGTCCGGCATGCACGCCAAAGCCGGCGCAGAGGCGAATCAGCGCTTCTTCCATGCCGCGAACAAAGTCGACGGGGCCGATGCGGCTGCCGCTCGGGCCGCGCAGGCTGCGCAGATCGAAGATGGGGTAGCCGACCAGTTGACCGGGGCCGTGATAGGTGACGTCGCCGCCGCGATTGATCTCATGGAGGGTCACGCCCCGCGCGGCGAGCAGCGCATCGGAGGCCAGCACATTGCTCCGATGCGCATTGCGGCCCAGCGTGAGGACGGGCGGATGCTCGAGCAGGAGCAGGACGTTGGCCACGCGGCCCTCAAGGCGCAGCGCTGCGATTTCCGCCTGGAGGCGCAGTCCTTCGTCGTAGGCGACCCGGCCGAGGTAGAGGTACTGGATCATCGTCCTCTTCATTGTAGCCAGCCGCCCGGCGAGCTTATCGGACCAGCCGTTATTCCTCGAGGTGCGCCGCGAATAGCCTGGCAAATACGATGCGGTGCTCCCAGGCAACCAGCAGCCAAAGCAGGAAAGCAAACGCACCCATTCCAATGCCACTCGGATTCATCAGGAGGTGAAAGACCAGGATGTTGAAAAGCACGGGGCCGAGCAGCGTGAGCCCGAGTCCTACATACCGGTTGATCAGGAGCAGAATGCCGGAGATCACCATGATTGCGCCCACGACATAGAAGTAGTGCGACGCAAAAAGTACAGTAGCAAATTGACCGGCCAGGCCGGGCGGCGGGGNNATGATCGCAACAATCTTCATTTGACCTCTCCTTTGATTGAGAATCTTATCGGATGAACGGGGCAGCACACCCGTGGGGAGCGGGGCAAAGCCTCTCTGATAAAAGCAGATGGCGCTCGACCCGTTCCCGATTCAAAGCAATTTGAGCGCTTGTTCGGTACCGGTGGTGCCTCGGATTTGGTAAAGTGTCGGTACACGGAGTGCCGCTGACAGGCCTTGTCTAATACGTCCTCTCACACGTTGCCTCACCGCCGCGGGCTGGTTGAGGTGTGTCTTTGCGTTTTGCCAGGGAGAGGATAGATACCGTGGAACCCAAAGTTTTGAATTTCGAGGAAAGCAGCCTGGAGAGCCTGGGCTGGTCGAGCTTTTTTCAGAATCAGATGGCGAACGGCGGCAGGGCGGGGCGCGTGGCTTCGGCCAATCATGGGCGCTTTCTGGTTTGGACGGCTGACGGCGAAGTGGATGCAAGCGTGACGGGAGTGCTGCGCAAATCCGGCGCATTGTGGCCGGCGGTGGGCGACTGGGTGGTGCTCAAGCCGGATGGGCCGGTGATTGACCGTGTGCTCGAACGCAGGACAAAACTATCGAGGAAACAGCCGGAGCGCGAGGTGCGCGAACAGGTGCTGGCGGCCAACATCGACGTGCTGTTTATCGTCAGCGGGCTGGATCGCGACTACAATCCGCGGCGGATTGAGCGGTTCCTGGTGATGGCCAACGAGAGCGGCGCGCGGCCGGTGGTGCTGCTGAACAAGGTCGACCTGGCGGAGGAGTTGGGGCTGGACCTGAACGATCTTGTGGCGCGGACGCGGCAGATGAGCGCTGGACTGACGGTGATCCCGATCAGCGCGTTGACTGACCACGGGCTTGACGCGCTGCCGGGCGAGCTGGCGGCGGGGCAAACGGCGGCGCTGATTGGATCAAGCGGGGTGGGCAAGTCGACCATTCTCAATCGGCTGCATGGGACGGAGCAGCAACGGACCACGGCGGTTCGGGTGTCGGATAGCCGTGGACGGCACACCACGACGACGCGGCAACTATTTGTGATGCCGGGGGGCTGGCTGCTGATGGACCTGCCGGGGCTGCGCGAGGTGCAACTGTGGGCAGAGGCAAACCAAGCTTTGGGGAATCAGGCGGCAGGAAGTCTGGATGCAAGCTTCGACGATATTCAGGCGCTGGCGGAGGGCTGCCGGTTTCGCGACTGTACGCATACGGCTGAGCCGGGCTGTGCGGTGACTGCGGCGGGGGTTGAGCCGGGGCGGCTGGCAAATTACCTGAAGATGCAGAAGGAGTTGGCCCATCTGGAGCGGAAAACCGATCCGCGGCTTGCCAAGGACGCTCGCGCGAAATGGAAGGCGATTGAGAAGTCGGTGCGGAGCCATCCAAAACGAGACAGCGAGAATGCGGATCGGTAGTCAGGGTAACGCCCTCGCGAATCGTAACCGCGACTGTCGTCTGCAATTTATCCGGGCAGGCTTTTCTCGGCTGGCGGTAGACTATAAGCAGTTTGGATAGGAAGCAGCATGAGACCGTCTGAGGTATTGCCGCAGCACCGGGAAACGATCCGCCAGCTTGTTCTTCAGGCTGGAATGGCGAACCCGCGAGTGTTTGGGTCGGTGCTGCACGGCAAGGACGAAGAGGACAGCGATCTCGATTTGCTGGTGGACCCGTCGCCGCGGACCAGTTTGCTGGACCTGGCCGGGCTGCAGATTGAAATCGAAGGACGCACGGGAATCAAGGTGGATCTTCTGACGCCAGGGTTCCTTCCGCTGAAGTTTCGGCAAAGGGTCCTCGATGAGGCCCAGCCGGTATGAGCAAGCATCCGGATCGCGCCCAGGATTACCTCGAACACATCCTTAATGCCCTTGAACGAATCCAGCGATATACGACCGGGAAATCCGCGGCCGATTTCAGGTCTGACACTTTGCTTCAGGACGGCGTCCTCCGAAACCTCGGAATTATTGGAGAAGCCGCTCACAGGCTTCTTGCGGACTCGCCGGATTACGCTGCAAAGCACCTAGAGATTCCGCTGGCGAAGATATATGGGACGCGCAACCGAATCACGCACGCTTACGAAGAAGTGGACCTTGGCGTCATCTGGAATCTGGTCCTGCTCGACGTCCCCGACCTCGTGCCGAAGATCGTTGCGGCGCTGGACGAGTTCAGCAACGGGGGATAGGCGAAGAGTCTGGCACGTGACAGCAAGGATTTAAAGCCGCAACTGCGGTAAAATCAGAACTGGCAGGAGGACCGGGCGGTCGCTGCCGGTGGCTTCGCGCTTGCGCCAAGTCCATCGGGGGAGGAAAGTCCGAACTCCGCAGGGCAGTGTGCCGGATAACGTCCGGGCTTTGCGCTTCAAGGTGCAAAGACGGCCAGTGCAACAGAAAATATACCGCCCACGAACGGACGGCATGG
>PMWR01000307.1 GCA_003166055.1 Acidobacteriaceae bacterium | reverse complement strand
TGATGCTGGTGGGCGCGGCGACGGTTTGCGGATTTTGCTGGCCGGGCGTGTGGATCATCAGCAGCGGCCGCGGATCCCATTGGCCGCCATCCGAGATGCGCTCGTCCTCGGCGCTCCATCCCGGCAATGGACGCCACATCCCGGTGCGCCAGGAGTGATCGCCGTGCACGATCAGCGTGGTAGAGGCCCAGCGCGGCTGCGCCTCGAGTGCGTTGAGAATCTGGCCCAGCAGCCGGTCTGAATAATCCAGGGAATCCAAATAGGACCCTCCCCCGGCGTAGTTGCCTGTCCGCCGGTCCCAGAAGGCGGGCGGATGGGGCGCGGGGATGTGGAGATAGAGGATATCGGCCTGGCTGTCGGCAACCGCCGCAAGCTCGTGGCGGCGCAGATCTTTGACGGCCGCGATATGGCCGTCCGCGTTCCAGGCGGCCACGTCGTCCCAGGCGCGCCGTGGCGCAATGGCCTCTTCGACCATGATGCGCAAGGGGAACCAGACGTTCCGCGCAAAGGTCGCGCTGGTTGAGGTTGGCCCGCGGTCCTGCGCGTCTTCATTGCTCCAATAACAGTCAGTAGCGACGCCGGCAAAAATCGGACAATAAGCGATATACCAGCCGATGATCGATGTGGTCAGGCCCTGCCGCCCGGCCATTCCGAAGAGGGTGGCTTTGGGGTCGAAGGGTTTCCAATCGGAGCCATTGTCAGTCTGAATCAGGTAGCGGTTATTCGAAGTGTATGCGACATCGGTGACCGTACTGCCCAGCAGCAAACTCGGAATGGCCCTGGTGGTGCGGTAGGCGATGGGCGTTACATCGGAATACAGCGTAGCTTCCGCGCGCAGGCGGTCGAAGTTGGGAAGTTGCAGCGAGGGATCGCGCGCTTCAAAGACGGGCTTGTAAGCGAGCTCGTCGAAGAGAATCCAGACCAGACGCGGCTTGTGCGGGGAGGCTGTTGCGATTGGATGGTTGAAGGACTGCGGACCGGGGCGCCAGAGTGAAGCGCGCAAAAGCTGACCTGTCATGACCAGGGCGAAGACAGCAAAGCCGGCCAGAAGGCTGCTGCCGGCTCTGCTCAACCGCGCGGCAAATCTGGGCATGCGGAGGATGAGGAAGGTCAGCAGGCCGGTCCACACAATGCCCATCGCCAGCACCGCGAGCGGCGGAACGTCGACGGGCATCACATCCAGATTGCGCGCGAACAGAAGCACGGGCAGGACCGCCATCAACGTCCAGCGGATTGTGGGCCAAGCGGCGAGCTTGCGGAGGGCCGCCACAAGCAAAAAAAACAGCAGCGCCACAATCACCATGTCAGTGAGTTGAGCGAGCGCGATGCCGGTAAGCGGCACAGGGGAACGCATGCGCGCATCGCCTGCTCCGGATGTGAGGTCGGCATAGTCAGGGAGCAGGAGGATGGAAGCGAAGGCCCAGGCCTGTGCAACGCGTTTCATCATGATGGGCTTGTTCCCTCGTTCGGCGAGAGGGCGCGATCGTTCTCAAACACATGGTTGAGCTCAAAAAGGAAGAGGACACGATGATTGCCCAGCTCGGTGCGATCGGCAACGTGGAAGAACGGAGCGAATGCCTGCTTGAGGTCGTCCTCCGACAGGCTGCCGTAGAGATCGTCGCGGCCGCGCAGCCACTCCTGAAACATGGGGTCCGCGGGCGGGACCCACTCCAGCACCAGCCAGCGGCTCGACAGGCTGGAGCAAAGATCGGCGATGTGCGCCAAGGGTAATTGTTCACGAAGAATGAGGTGATGAATGACGGCCAGCATCAGCACGATGTCAAACTTGCCGGCGAGCCGGCCCTTTCCCGTGAGCCGTTGGAGCAGCGAAAGCTGTTCGCGGTTTCTCCATCCCACGGCGGGGGTAGGACGGGCGATGTTGGCCACCAGGGCAGTGATCGGCTTGTTCTGCCGCGACGCGGCGCGCCACAGGGCATCCAAGGCCGCGGCGTCGCTGTCGAGGGCCACAACTTCAGCGCCTGCCTTGGCAGCCAGCAGCGAATAGGCGCCTGTATTGGCGCCAATATCGAGCACGCGCGCGGGACGGCAGCGCTCCAGCGCACGGGCGACGAATCGCTGCTTGTCTTCCGTATCGGAAGGGCGATAGTGTGCGGCGGATTGCTGATAGCCGCTCCATCGGCTGTTGGTTTCAGTGCGCGCGGCGCGGGCGATTTGCTTGCGCAGACGGGCTATCCGCTTGTGCAAAATATGCGCAGCAAGTTCCGGGTCGGTCGTCGATGGCTTCTTCCGCGCATTGGGCTTGCTTCCCTTCCCGCCCGATTCCTCAAAGAGCGTAGCCAGCGTGACCACATCCAGCAGATCGGGTTTGAGGCGCTGCAAGGGTCCGAGAGCGTTATAGATTGTGCGCGGCTCATAGCCGTCACGAGCGAAGAGAGTGGCCTGCAATGGCCAGCTCAGGAATTTTTCCGCGACGAGCGGCAAAAGAAATGTGCGGACAAACTGCCCATAGGCAAGCCAGACGCTGGAATACGGATCACGGCGCTCGAACGACAATACGTCTACCAGAACGGGCCGCGTGCCCTTGAAGAGGATGTTCAGCGGGGTTGCGTCCTTCAGTGTCCAACCGGCGTCGATGGCCTGGTCCGCAAGGCGCAGAGTGAGCTCGGCTGCGGAGCGCCACTGCCCGGTTGTCCACTCCCACGGATACGAAATGGGATCGATGCGCGGATGTTCGAGCCAAAGCTCTCCGGGCAATGCAGGCAAATACGCGTCCGCCTGGACAATCTCGGTTGGGATCAGATCGCGGCAGCGCTCCAGCGCCTTGCACAGGGGAGACGCAAGAAAGACACGGGTCTCTTCGACCGACGCGGGATAGATGCGGCGGAGGGCATGAGTTGGCGTGAGATGGAGCTGGCCCGCCGGATCGCGGAAAGTCGCCTGCAACGAAATCCGTTCACCTGGGCCGTGAAGGTTGGATAGTTGCGCGGCGTCGGCCGGGTGCTGGCTTTCGGACCTGACGGGATTTTGCTGGAGGTCGGGCTGGCTGCTCACGGAAGAGACGAACCCTCGTCTACCTTCGCGGCGGGAAACTCTTCCGGCTGCTGCTGGGTTTTGGCGCCGCGGTGCAGGAGGCCATGAATTCTTCGGCGCAGATACCACCCGGTGGCAACCAAAGCAGACCCGAAAGCCTGGATGGCAAGCAACCCGGTTCCAGGATCGGCATAGGCGTAGGCGCGCTGCTCAAAAATCAGCGATGCGCCAGCAACTATAAGCACAAGAGGGAAGATATGCAGCAGTTTTCTCATGTTTTGGATGCGCAACTTCCGGAACGGGATCGTGGCTTCACTTGAAAAGCCCGAAGCAATGCCGTCAAAGCAGTTCTTGTGAAATAGACGACTAATCGGCAGAATGAGTTTACACAGCCCGCTTTTTCTTGAGCATCGAACGCAGCGCGGGGTTCGGAAATTCGACCGGCGTTCCTGGCCGGAAGGGGTACAGGTTCGCTTTCTGCTCGCCTTTTTTGCATCTTAGGAAACGCCGCCAGCCCAGGGGAAGATGCAGCGATGCTCTGTCCCGCACCGTGCCTTGTGACCGTAACCGGTGAGAGACACTTAATTCCGCCCCGCTTCAAGAAAAAAGACGAATCCAGGTAGCCTGAATCACGATTCTTCCGTCTTATCAAGAATCGATAGAGTTTTAAGCTCTTGCCTGCGCGCATGCGGGCCGGGTGTGCAGCGAAGGCGTTTGCACCGCTGGAAGAACCATGTTGCCAGCCCGGTTGCGCGCCCACGGGGAGATAAGTGCTGCCATGAACGCCGCTTCCTCATTGCAGGTAGCCGACCTCACATGAGCCAAACCCCAATTCCATTCCCCGCTTGCGTGGTACGAGGACGACCGGGGCTCGAATGCCCGGGGCTCGAATTGCACCTGCGGGCCTCCAAACCGTATCCTGCAAGACTACGGTATTCGATCGGCTATTGCCGGTCTCACCCCGTGGCGTGCGTATGATAGTTAAAGGCAGAACCCTGGCATGCTAAAACGGAACCGGACATCTATGCCCCTGCGCCTCGCGCCGCGGATCTCTCGATGAAAACAGCCGCGGAACAGCGTTTCCCCATCCTTCGACTGGTGCTTCTAACCGCCGCCGCTCTAGCCATTCACGGCTACCACCTGGGCGTGGAAGATGCAGAGATCCACATTCCTGCCGCCAAGAAGCTTCTCGATCCGCGGATGTATCCTTTCGCGGATGAGTTTTTCATGACCCACGAGCACATGTCGCTGTTCAGCCCGATCCTGGCCTGGAGCGCGCGGCTCACGCATCTATCAATGGACTGGACGATCTGGCTGTGGTACGTCGCCAGCGTCTTTGCATTGCTGGCTGCCTGCTGGATGCTGGCGGCGATCTGCTTCCGCTCGCCGCGTGCGCGCTGGTGCTCCATTCTGGTGATCACCGCGGTGTTGACCATGCCGGCCACGAACACAGGCCTGCTGTTGATCGACCCCTATCTTACGCCGCGCTCCTTCTCCACTCCGCTTTCGATTCTTGCGCTGGCCGGTTTTCTTGAGCGCCGCTATGTGCTCGCGGGCATTGCAATCGTGGCCGCCGGCGTCATCCACCCGCAAATGGGCGCATGCCTCTTGTTGCTTACGGGCGTGCTATGGCTCGCGAAAGGACCGCAGCCGGCGGCACGGCCTCGCCCGCCGGTCATGGCAGGCTTCGCCGGCATTCTGCCGGGCGGTTTCCCGCTGACCCCGGCGCGCGGCCCCTACCGCGAAGCACTCTACGCGCGTGACTTCTTTTTTCTCTCCAACTGGGCCTGGTACCACTGGCTCGGCATGTTGGCGCCGCTTGGCCTATTGGCCTGGTTCTGGAGGGGCAAAATGCGCGGAACCACGCCCGAGTTCAAGCGCCTCAGTTTCGCGCTCATTCCCTTTGGGTTGCTCTCGATCCTGGTTGCCGCGGTCTTCGCCAGTTCGCACATGCTGGATATGTATGCGCGCCTGCAACCGCTGCGCTGTTTCCAACTCATCACCCTGGTATTCATGGTTCTGCTGGGAGGTGTGGTCGGCGAGTACGCGGCCAAAGGGCGCAACTGGGTGCTGCCGGCCATCTTTGTTCCACTGGCGGGAGGCATGTTCCTGGTGGCTCGATCTACCTATCCCCATAGCCCGCACATTGAGTTACCGTGGCAGAAGACCAGTTGCAACGATTGGGTAAACACACTGTTTTGGATCCGGGAGAATACTCCTGAAGAGGCTGTCTTTGCCGTGGATTCGCGATACTTTCTGGACAAGGGCGCAGATGTGCACGGCTTCCGCGCGATCAGCGAGCGATCTGACCTGGCGGATTACTTCAAGGATGGCGGCGTGGTGGCGATGTTTCCGAACCTGGCTGACGAGTGGAAGCAGATGAGCAACGCCACCTATGGTTTGAATCACTTTCGTGCACAAGACTTTACCCGGCTGGCCGGCGAGTATCCGGTCACCTGGACGGTCATTCATGGCCTGGCGCCTGCCGGGATGGACTGCCCCTACCAGCAGCGCGGCTATTCCGTCTGCAGGATTCCAGGAGCCGCGGGACAGGCCCCGGATTGACCTCCGCAGCAGGGCATTCCGATGCTGCGTCAAATCGGCGATAATTGCAGTCAGGTGAGGATGTCATGTCCCGGTCAATTCTAAGAATCTGCGCCAGGCTCCTCCCCGTAATGCTCTTCGCAGCCGCCCGGATCCATGGCCAGGGAATGGGACATCCCACACCTCCGCCGCCTCCGCCGGGGGCCAAATCGCCAAAATGCACAAACCGACCGGTACCACAGCTCGAAGATATTACGGCGAAGTCGGGAATCAGTTTTTCCCACACGTCGTCTGACGTCAAGAAATACATCTTTGAGTCGATGAGCGGCGGCGTAATCATCATGGATTACGACCGCGACGGATGGCCCGACATCTATTTCACCAATGCACCGACAATCGAAATGGCATTGCACGGCAAGACGAGCCTCGGAGCCCTCTACCACAATAACCATGACGGCACGTTCACCGATGTGACACAGAAGGCGGGGCTGACAAAACCTTGCCTGGCAATGGGCGGAGCAGTTGGGGACTACGACAACGACGGGTGGCCCGATCTTTACATTACCTGCCTCGGCGGCAACATACTCTATCACAATAATGGCGACGGCACGTTCACGGATGCAACGGCCAAAGCGGGGGTGGCGGATGGCCGGTGGTCCGCGGGGGCGTCGTTCGGGGACTACGATGGGGATGGATTTGTCGACCTGATGGTCTCAAACTACGTTGATTTCCACCTCGATGACCTGCCGCAATTTGGCAGCAAACCCTATTGCAAATACCGGGGAGTCGACGTGCAATGCGGTCCACGCGGATTGAAGGGCGCAGGCGACGCTCTTTACCATAACAATGGAGATGGAACATTTACCGACGTTTCGAAGAGCGCCGGCGTAAGCGATCCGAACGGCTATTACGGCCTTGGCGTGATCTGGGCCGACTTCAACAATACGGGCCGCCCCGACATCTACATGGCTAACGACTCGACTCCCAAATTCCTCTACAAGAATCTTGGGAACGGCAAATTCGAAGAGATTGGATTTGAGTCAGGGACCGCTCTCAGCAACGACGGCTCCGAGCAGGCGTCGATGGGAATCGCCGTTGGCGACTATAACCACACTGGACGCCCTTCCCTCTCCGTCACGAACTTTGAAAATGAAAACGATGACCTTTATCGCAACGATGGCGATTGGAACTTCTCGGAAGTATCGTTTGCGTCCGGTCTGGCACTCGCGTCCTTGCCGTGGGTCAAATGGGGAATTGCATTTGTGGATCTGGACAATGACGGATGGCTGGATCTCATTACCGCGAGCGGGCACGTTTATCCGCAGATGAATAAGTTGCCGTCGGATCCAGGTTATCGCCAGAGTAAGCTTCTCAGCCTGAACCAGGGGGACGGCACATTCTGCGATGCAAGCGATCAAGCCGGGCCCGCGCTGAGAGAGAAGCGTGTCTCACGCGGACTTGCTGTAGCTGACCTGTTCAACGATGGCAACATGGATGTGGTGATCAACGACCTCGATGGGAGCCCAATGATCCTGAGGAACAAGGGAATTCCAGGGCGCCATTGGGTAAGCTTCGAGCTGGCGGGAACAAAGAGCAATCGCCTCGCCTTGAATGCCCGCATCAAGATCGTCGCTGGAGGCTTGACACAGACTGACGAGATTCACAGCGGAGGGAGCTACCTGTCACAGAACGATCTGCGTGTGCATTTCGGGCTTGCCTCGGCGGAGAAGATCGACAGCGTGGAAATCCACTGGCCGTCGGGGGCGGTGGATCATATCGGCAGCCTTGCAGCCGATCGGTTCTATTCAATCCTGGAAGGTCAAGGAATTGTTCCGCCAGAACGCATTCGGCCGGCGCTTCGGGCACACGCGAGTCCAGGCGCGCATTAGAACACCTTCCTTTTCTGCCGGCTCGCAGCTAACTCGACTTACCTGTTTGCTCACCGGTCAGGAGCGGTTGGCTTAGAGCGAAACCAGAGTTGGTGTGCCCTCTCGAGTTTTGTGCAGGGTCGCCGCTCCCTGGAGGTCGCGTCGACTTGAGTGATGTGGCTTCGGGATACAGTCACTCTGGTTTCGCTGTAGTCGATCCGATACCGGTGCTCGCAGGTTGCTCGTGAGAAGTGTGGAGCGCGCCATAAATCTGAAGTTCCTTCTCCGCGTCGGCCGGTCGCAAGGCCAGCTTATATGCACCGGCGAGCTCCCTATGGTACTCAGGAACATTTGGCTGCAATCGAATTGCCGATTCGATCTCAGGAATTGCCGTTGTTGCGTCCCCGATTTCGAGGTCGATCTTGCCAAGGTCGTAGTGCGACTCCGGATCGTCTGCGTTAAGCAGGATTGCGCTTTGCAGTTCCTCGGCTGCTTTCCGCCTGTCTCCCTGGAGTTCAAGGACTTCTCCAAGGCCTCGGTGGACTTCGGCGATTTCAGGATGCGCCGACTCGAGCGATTCGAGGCGGGTTTTTCCCAACGAGACCTCGCCGGTCTTCACGAGCGATTCCGCATAAATGTACTGCATTTGCGGGATGGAGGTAACTGCTTCTCCTGCCCCTTTGAGCGCGTCGATGCAACCTCTCGAGTTGTTGGTCATGAATTGGCTCATGGCGAGCGCGCCGCGGATGCCTGAATCGCCAGGGTGCGACCGGAGATAACGGGAAAGGAGCGGGACCGCTTCTGAAAACTTCGCAGCCATGAACGCGGCGCGACCCATGTTCAAGTCCAGACCCTCAAGCGAGGGGACCCAAGCAGCCGCGAACTGAAAGTACTTCAACGCGTCCGCGTAATTCTTCTCGGTTGCCATGATCGCGCCCAGGTTGTTGTAGCCGTCCGCGATGGCCGGGGTGAGCTGTTTCTCGAATGCCTTCTGCTTGCTGACGGCCGCTGGATCCGCGGCGGGGAGAGTGGTTGAAGAGCTCGCCACGGGGTCTGTCCCGGCGTCAGAAGGATCTGTCGACGTCGCACTGTCCGACAGCATTCCCGCAAGCGTGCTTTTATCCTTCGATAGCGCCTTATCCGTGAATGCGTGTGCGATTTGCATCTCCTTGTGCGCCTCATCCTCCCGATGCTTCTGAATGAGAATCCTGCCCAGCAGAAAATGCGCCTTCTGGATTTGATAGTGGTTCCGAGAAACATCTGTCGTGAGTTCGATGGCGCGGCGAAGATTGGGCTCCGCCTCCGTCAGCCGCTTGGTATCGAAGTACATTTGTCCCAGGTAGAGAAAGGCGTCAGGGTTCCTGGGATTCAGTTGAATGGCATGCTTCAGGTATTGTTCGGCTTCAGGATACCGGTGATAACTTGCTTCTATCTTGCCCAGCGCCGCGTAAGTCAGGAAGTCTTTCGGAGAGACTGCCAGCTCCTCTTTGAGCTCCGTCTCTGCTTCCTGCAGCGTCTTCTCGTCCTCGCCCGCCGCCAGCAGCGCCGCAGCCACGCAATAGTGCGCACCCGGATAATGCGGGTCTTTCGCGATTACTTTCCTGAATTCCGTCACTGCCCGCGGCGTAAAGTCCGAGTTCCCATAAGCTCTGCCGAACTGCATATGAAGTGCGGGACTGTCTTTGACCGACGCTTCAATCCCATCAAAGATCTGCACGGCACACTTCTCGTCATCAAGGTCCAGACAGACAACAGCGAGATCGTATTCGGTTTGGAAGCTGGGATCGAGCGCGGCGGCCGCTTCCAGCTCCTTCCTCGCATCCTGATCCCGGTTCATCCTGTGCAATGTGCGCCCCAGAATCTGGTGAGCCCTGGCCAGGCCTGTTGGGTCGTTCGCGTTGTCATTCAGAAGCGCTCTGGCCAGGGTCTCCGCGCGCTTCAGGTCCCCCGCCTGCAACGCCACCATTGCGAAGTTCCTGAGCACCGACAGCGAGTCCGGAGTCAACGCCAAAGCTTCGTCAAAAAGCGCTGAAGCCTTGGCGTAGCCTCCAATCTGGGCGTGGCTGTTCGCCAGTTCTCCAATCGCTTCTGCCAGAAACTCGTGATACTGCTTCGCAGCCTGATCAAGACTGCCGGCCTTCTGGAGCCGCAGAGCGTCGTCGTAAAGACCCTGAAGCGACGGGCGATCCGCTGGCGCGCCCTGCGCCTGGGCAGCGGCGGTGGTAAAGAGCAGCAGCGCGGGCAGCAGAACAGCGCATGCTGCGAATGTACGCTGAAGCGCCGGCGATGCGGCTCCGGCGCCGGTCTTCATCGGTGCCGGCACACAGCGCGCGCATGCGTTTTCCGCCATTTTCATAGATGTCAATTATAGCGACGGAGTGAGCGGTTGGCGCGTGCAAACGGCACAGTCGAGGGGCTGGTTGCGCGATGAAATGGAAAGGGCGCCTCACGCGAGGCGCCCTTTCCGGTTAGGTCTGTCGAATCAACAGGAAGTACGTTCCGAAGAGGAGGACGCAGTGGGCGCCCACCTCTCGATTGAAAGTTAGAACGTGTACTTCGCGCTCAACTCGAAGATGCGCTGATTGGGCGCGCC
>PMWR01000480.1 GCA_003166055.1 Acidobacteriaceae bacterium | reverse complement strand
TCGCAGATCAAGAATCGCGAAAAGGGCATGCGCGTCCTTCGCTCCCGCCTCTATGAAATAGAAATGGACAAGCAGAACGCGGAGCTCGCAAAAGAGCGCAAGCAGATGGTCGGCACCGGTGACCGCAGCGAGAAGATTCGCACCTACAACTTCCCGCAGAACCGCCTGACTGACCATCGCATCGGCCTCACTCTGCACCAGCTCGACCTGGTCATGGAGGGCCGCCTGCAACCCATCGTCGACGCCCTGATCACCCACTACCAGGCCGAACAATTGAAGGCCGATAACAGCCAGGCCGCGTAAGCCTTGGTCGAGCTGAGCACTTTCGTTATACAAGGTACTGTGCGCCTGCGCATGGGGCCGCACCCTGACCGAGCTCGCCAGGATGCAGAAACGCTTTGCATGCATCTACTCGGCAAAGACAGAGCTTGGCTTCTCACCCATTGGCAGGAAGAACTCTCCGACGACCAAGCCACCGATTTCATGGGACTCATCGAACGTCGCTATAGTGGCGAACCCATCCAATACGTCATCGGCGAAACGGAGTTCTACGGCCTTCCGTTTCTCGTTACGCCAGACGTTCTCATCCCCCGCCCTGAGACAGAGCATCTGGTTGAAAACGCCATTGCATTGGCGGCGCCATTCCCAAAGCCCCGCATCGTGGACATCGGAACCGGGTCCGGCGCGATTGCAATCGCTCTCGAACACCATTTGCCGAACGCAACAATCACCGCCATCGACCGGTCCGCCCCCGCCCTCGCAATCGCTCAAGAAAATGCGAAACGTAACGGAGTCAATCTCCGCTTTCTCGAAGGCGATCTCCTCGCCCCGGTAGCCGGCGAACAATTCGAAATCATAGTCTCCAACCCGCCCTACGTCCCCACCACTGACCGCGACTCGCTCGCCGTCGAAGTCCGCGACTACGAACCAACTCTCGCCCTTTTCGCCGGCCCCGACGGCCTCGACATCTACCGCCGCCTCATCCCGCAAGCCTTCCATTGTCTCGTCCCCGGCGGCTACCTCGCCCTCGAAATCGGCTACGGCCAATCGCAAGCAGTCGCCGACCTGCTCGCGCCCTCCGGCTTCCAGCAAATCGAATTCGTGCCGGACCTTCAAGGCATCCCGCGCGTCGTCTCAGCGCTGCGGCCATCGCTGGGATGAAATAAATTGCGAATGCATCTCTGCATTCCTGGATTTTTCTGGTTCTTCGAGCATCTCTAACTTGTGTAGACTTCTTTCCGGAAAGGAAATTCTCCCATGCCATCATCCAAAGGCTACGCCGTCCTCGACGCACAATCCCCGCTTGCTCCCTTCACCTTCGCCCGACGCGACCCCGGCCCCACCGAAATCGCCGTCGAAATCCTCTATTGCGGCGTCTGTCACTCTGACCTGCACATGGCGCGCAACGAGTGGGGCCAGTCCATTTATCCCATGGTCCCCGGCCATGAAATTGTCGGCCGCGTCATCGCCACAGGCAGCGCCGTTACCAAATTCAAAGTGGGCGGCATCGCGGCCATCGGCGTCATCGTCGACTCCTGCCGCCAATGCGCTCCCTGCGATCGCGGAGAAGAGCATTTCTGCGAAAAGGGCGCCACACTGACCTACGCCGCAACCGACCGCGTCGACGGATCCATCACAATGGGCGGTTATTCCAACAATTACGTTGTCGACGAGCGTTTTGCCCACCGCGTGCCTGAAAATCTGAACCTGGCCGCCGTCGCCCCGCTGCTCTGCGCCGGCATCACCACGTACTCTCCCCTGCGCCACTGGAAAGTCGGCCCTGGCAAGAAGGTCGGCATCGTCGGCCTCGGAGGACTCGGCCACATGGCCCTCAAATTTGCCCACTCCTTCGGCGCCCACGTGGTGCAATTCACAACCAATCTGCGCAAGAAGGAAGATGCGATCAAGCTCGGCGCCGACGAGGTTGTGCTCTCCTCAGACCCTGAGGCGATGAAGGCTCACGCCAACTCTTTCGACTTCATCCTCGACACCGTCTCCGCCAAGCACCCCTTCGACGACTACCTTTCCTTGCTCAAGCAGGACGGGACGTTGACGCTTGTCGGATTGCCGGAAGAGCCGCCCTCCTTCAGCGTTTTCAACCTCATCACGCGCCGCGCTTCCATTGCCGGTTCCATGATCGGCGGCATGCCCGAGACGCAGGAGATGCTCGACTACTGCGGCCAGCACAATATTGTTTCTGAAGTCGAAGTAATACCCATCCAGAAGGTCAACGAAGCCTTCGAACGCCTGCTCAAGCAGGACGTGAAGTATCGCTTCGTCNNCTGTCATCCTGAGCGCAGTTGGGCGCGTTCTTTGCGCCCAACGAAGTCGAAGGACCTGCGGTTGTTCTTCGGAAAATCCACGATCAATCTTCCCTTAGAAAGCTACCGCGCAACCCCGCCCGGCGGCACGTGCTCCTCCAAATACCGCGCAATCAAGCTGAATACATGCAGCGAAGTTCCCTGGCCCTCTGAAATCCCATGCGTACGGTTGGGATATTCCATAAAGTCGAACGGCTTGTCTAACTCGACAAACTTGTTGATCAATAACTCAGCCCCTTGAAAATGCACGTTGTCGTCGCCCGATCCATGCACCACCAGCAAATGCCCCGTAAGTCCCGCCGCAAAATTGATCGGCGATCCATCGTGGTAGCCCTGCTTGTTTTCCTCCGGCAGCCCCATATACCGCTCCTGGTAAATCGAGTCGTAATGCAACTGGTCTGCAACCGGCGCGACCGCAATGCCCGTTGAAAACACCCCCGGATACCGCAGCATCACATTCAGCGTGTTCGATCCCCCGCCGCTCCAGCCCCAGATCGCCATCCGCGTCGAGTCAATGTAATTCCTCTCGCGCGCCAACTCCTGAATCGCCTCCACCTGTTGCGCCGAAGACAACACACCCACCGCGCCATACACGCACTTCCGCCATTCGCGACCCTTGGGCGCGGGCGTACCCTGGTTGTCAAAGCTGATCACCAGGTATCCCTGCTGCGCAATCGCATCGTGAAACAGTCCCTGACCGCCTCCCCAGCTATCGCGCACCGTCACGCCTGCCGGCTCGCCATACACATACACCAGTACCGGATATTTCTTCGCCGGGTCGAAATCCGGCGGCTTGATCATCCACCCATCAAGCGTCACACCGTTCCTAACTGGCACTTTGAAGAATTCAGTCTTCGATCTTAGGAACGGCTCCGCCTTCTTTTCCAACTCCGAGTTATCCACCAGCGTGCGGACCGGTTTTTCATTGGGAAGGCTCACGATCTCAACATGGGTGGGCTGCGCCGTGTTATTGAAAGCGTGCAGCGCCCATCGCCCATCCGGCGCAATGTTGTAGTAGTGCATCCCCGGCTCATCCGCTGGCGTCACGCGCTCCGGCACACCCTGTCCATCCAGTCTCGATCGATACAAATACTGCCGCACCGCATCGTCCGGCGACGCCAGAAAATAAAGCCAGCCGCTTTCCGCATCAATCGCCAGCTTCTCGATCACGTCCCCCTGAAAGTTGGTGATCAGACGCGCCTGCCCCGTGGCCCGGTCCACGCGATACGCATGCCGCCAGCCATCCCTCTCGCTGATCCACAGCAAATCCGCGCTCTTGGCTCCCGTCCCCTGCTCAATCCAGTCCAGCGGCGACGGCGCCACCCACGCCTTGTCCGTATCTTCAAAGAAAAGCCGCGTCTCGCCCGTCTTTGCATTCGCCAGCAGCAGATCGATCGTGTCCTGTCGCCGGTTGATATACTCCACCATCACTTCACCGGAATTGCCCGCCCAATCCATCTCGGCAATGTAATGATTGCGCGGATCGCCAGGCAGCTTGACCCATTGCGTCGACCCGCCGGTCACAGCAACAACACCCGCGCGCACTGCGGAGTTCGTCGTTCCCGGCTGCGGGTACTTGTAGTTGAACGTAACGGGGTACTCCGCTTCCGTGTCGTTGATCAGCGTGTATTCCCCCACCCCCGACTGGTCAAACTGCCAATACGCAATCGACTTGCTGTCCGGACTCCAGCGAAAGCAATTCCGCAAATCCAGTTCTTCTTCGCTCACCCAGTCCGACGTTCCGTTGATAATGTCCGCCGACCCATCCGATGTCAGTTGCGCGATCTTTCCAGTCGCCAACTCCTCGACGTAAATGTTGTTGGCGCGCACGTAGGCTACGCGGCTCGAATCCGGAGAAAACGTCGCAAACATCAGCGTCGACTCGGGCGCATCGCCACCGAGCTTTGTCAGCTTTCCCTCTTGTGCGCTGCCGGCCGTATCGAAGACCCAGTAATCGCCGCGGGTGTTCTGCCGCCATACCTTCTTTGAATTCGTAAAGATGAGCAGCTTCTTCCGATCCGCCGACCAGGAATAGCCTTCAATGCTGAGCGGTCCGGTCGCTCTGTCCGCCGGCACAAGTTGCGCCGCGGAGATCGGCACACTGCGCTTCCCCGATGCCGTGTCGTATGCGACGATATCCGTGCCTTTGCCACTCGCCGCGGGTTCCAGAATGGTGTAGTTATCGCCGCCATTCTGCCACGCCAACTGCACTGACTTACTCCCATAAGCGTGTGTGTTGAAAATCGCATTCAGTTGTTGCGCCAATGTCTGCGCCGGTGTTTGCGATTGCCCGCCTCCTGCGGCAAGGGCCGTGTTGCAGCAAACCACAATCGACAAAACAAAGCCCAGCCCAGCAGCAAGTTTCGAGTTATTCAAGAGGACGCCTCCACGATTTACGATTTTCTAAATGAGCATGTCTCGTTCCATTCATGATTTCATTGCGCAAACTTTTCAATCGGCACGGCCCGTCTTATCCAACTCCCGATAAAACCCCAGGTCCATTCCGCTCAAGCTTTTCGCGATGTACGCAATCTGTCCATAATGAAGACCGAAATGCTCCACAACCTGGTAAACCGCCTCCAGCCCGCTCACGTGGTATCCCTGAATCTCATACCACGCCGCCAACTCCCCCTCGGTGAGCCGTTCGAGCACCGCCTGCGCTTCACTCAACGTAGCGCCCAATCGCTCCAGCAACTCATGCGCGGTCATCCCGCCGTGCGCCCCAAACTCCGCCGGCCGATCGCGATTGTCCTCCCGCCCCTCGAAAGAGTTGACAAGCCACTGCCGCACATTCCCATTCAAATGCAGAATCAGATTTCCAACGCTGTTGCACGCTTCATTTGCACGCCACCACACTTGCTCCTCGGTGAGCACCTCCACGCTGGCCTTCAGGCGCGGCCAGTAGTGCTCCAGCAATTTCCTCCGCGAGAACTCCACAAACAACGCCGTCACATCCGCATCACTTTCGTTCATCACCGCTCCCTCGCGAGTTTCCAACCTCAGCCGGCACTGCAGAACAGCCGGACCAAGGTAACTCAAGCCAACAGCTAAGAGCTAACAGCTGTCTTTAAATGTATTTTCATGTGGTAATTGAAGACGATCAGAACCATGATCCCGAACACCATTGCCAGAATCGCCAGCGGCGCGCCATACGGATATCCTTCCGTCAACGCAAACCGGATCAGCACGATCGACACCACGAACGCCGCCGAGCGAAACACAAATTCATAATGCCCCGACACAACGATCGACAAGATCAGGATCAGCACATCGGTAAAGATCATCACTGTAAAAAGATCGTTATAGAACGTGGTCACATGAGCCAGGCCCGTCGACCCGGTAGTGACTTCGCGAAATACATCCATCCCAAACAGCCCTATGTTATACGCCGCCATCGTCAGCAGCAGAGCGCCAAGTCCCAGTGCAACAGCCTTCTTCTGCGCCACAAATCTCAACCTGGCCAATGATGGCGCAGCCTTGCCCATATGCCCCGCGCTTCCATGCGCCACGTGTTGAAAGATCGCAACCAGCAGGTACATCAGAAACCCTGCCCACATATCCACGAACAGCGGCAGCGCCTCCAGCGTCAGCGTATGCCTGGTCACCATCTCGGCCGCTTCGGCAATATCCTTGAATACTTCCCGAATGAAAATCAGCGACACAATTTCGAACTGGTAGGCAATCGACCGCGTAGTCGACTCATGCAGCGCCCCAATCAGCGTCACCACCTCGTAAAACAGAATGAAGTTGAAGGGGGTCGAGATCGCAACCAGATAGTTCTCTCCCGCCCCTGCAATCAAAGCCGGAGGATGCGCAAGCGTCTTGGCCAGAAAGATCAGCAGCAGGTGAAGGCCAAACCCGGCGATCCCCAATCGGATGACCAGGTGCTTCAGCGCCGTCTTGTTGCGTTCTGAAAAGATGCGGTCATGCGCCGCCGCCACTCGCAGCCAAATGGCCGCAGGCGCCTGTTCGCCGGTCACGTCGTCTTCCATCGCCCGGTTTGTCATCGTATCGTCTTGCTCGATCATCGCATTTGCGGTCAATGCACCGGCTCAAGCCCTGAATGCGACAGAATTAGCCTGGGAAGTGTTGCAATTCGCTTGAATGCCCTATGCGGAGTTTCCTTAGCTTATCGCATAGAACCCGAAGCGCACACCGCAGAATTGCGGAATCTGCGGTGGCGGAGATAAGATTCCCTCTGAAATCGTTTCCACGAGGATCTCACATGCGTATCTCCGCCCCGCTCTCTCTCGCCGTTCTTGGCCTGTTGCCCCTTTTCGCAATCGCACAAACACCGGTAGCGCAGCAGATGGCCTCTCAGGTACAGTTAGCCCCACCGCAGGTGGCCCAAACGCCGCCCATGGGATGGAATAGCTGGAATTACTTCGCCGGCAAAGTCACCGACAAGGACATTCGCGACTCCGCCGACCAGATTGTCTCCACCGGCATGAGAGACGCCGGCTACATCTACGTCAACATCGACGACACCTGGGAGGGCGAGCGCGACTCCACCGGCGTTCTTCATTCCAACTCCAAGTTTCCTGACATGAAGGCGCTGGCCGACTACGTCCATTCCAAGGGCCTCAAAATCGGCATCTACTCCTCGCCCGGCCCCAAAACCTGCGCAGGCTTCGAGGGCTCGCTCGGCCACGAGGAGCAGGACGCCCAGCTCTACGCCTCCTGGGGCATCGACTACCTCAAATACGACCTGTGCAGCTTTATTCCCGCGGTGATGGAGAAACAGGCGCCAAACGACAAACCCGCGCAAATGCGCCTGATGGTCGCCGCGTATGACAAGATGTCGAAAGCGCTCAAGGCCACCGGCCGTCCCATCGTGCTTTCGCTCTGCCAATACGGCTGGGACTCGGTTTGGGAGTGGGCGCCCGCCCTCGGCGGCAATCTGTGGCGCACCACCGGCGACATTGAACCTAAATGGGACCGCATCTACGACCTGCTTGAGCAGCAATCCGGCCTGGCGGGCTACGCCGGCACCGGCCACTGGAACGACCCCGACATGCTCGAAGTGGGCAACGGCAAGCTGAGCCTGGCCGAGAACCGGTCTCACTTCTCCATGTGGACCATGCTCGCCGCGCCACTGCTGGCAGGCAACGACCTGCCCCACATGAAGCCGGAGATCAAGGCCATCCTCACCAACCGCGACGTCATCGCCATCGATCAGGACCCGCTCGGCCACCAGGCCCGCCACGTCTACAGCATCGGTGAAGTGGAAGTGTGGAGCCGCGAATTAAAGGACGGAGCCATGGCCATCGCCATCCTCAACGCAGGCAGCGATGTCTACTCCACCCACCCCTTCCGTCTCAACCTGGCCAAGCTCCGCCTGCATGGCACGCAAACCGCAAAAGATCTGTGGAGTGGGAAGGTCATTCAGCTCACCGAGAATCAGCCGCTGGAACTCGGCAGCCACGACATTCTGCTGGTTCGCATCGACGCGCCGAAGTAGCCGATTGCACCAAACGTCGAAATACGCAACGGAACGGGAGGCGGGTGGCCCACCCTAATCCTGCTCTCTTCCTAAGTCCACAATCATTGAACTACGTGCCGAAAAATGCCGGGTCCCAGGTCTGGATTTTCAGACCTGGGATATCTATATCAACGCGGGTGCCCCCGGTCCCTCGCTTTCGTGGACCGGGGAGGGTGGAGCAGGTGGCCGGGTGCCCCCGGTCCCTCGCTTTCGGAGACCGGGGAGGGTGGGGCGGGTGCCCGACGCTTGACTGACCTATGAAGTGGGTGTCCCATCCATTCCGCATTTTTCAGCGGAATGGGTGGGAAACTACCAAGCCCATGCAAGCGGACAGCAAGCTTCTAGCCCCACCGCAGGTGGCCGTCCCGGAGGGACAGGCTGAGAATAGCCACGGGTGAAACCCGTGGAAAACCACCCACCAAAATCTGATATATCGTGTACGCGGCGCAAGCCGCGTTCAAATCTGACCGATCGACAACGCAGCCAATTCAATCACCAGCCGCAGAACGAATCTCCGACCGGTAACGATGTCTACCATTGAATCAAATTGCGCAGTCGAAAAATATCCGGAACCGGGCATGCCGTATTCTTGATGGACATCGCAGATCCGTCAGCTTGAACCTCTTCTCGAACCAAAAGCTATTCGTAGTAAACAGAGTAATCAACCGTAGCGAAGTCCTCGTCGCTTCGGTTGATTATTAGTAGGTGCCAGTGCCCCTCAAACGGTAGCCGGAGCGTCTGGCTCTGCTTGCGCCGTGCGTCCGGGAACCCGCCATAGTACTTGAAGCTTCTACTGCCTTCGTCGAAATATTCGAGTCCGGCTGGACGGACTATGTAAGTCTGCAGGGGAATGTCGGATTCAAGGGTGAAGCGAATTACACCGCTGTCGGGAACTCGATACCGTGGCCGTAGATTCTGGTTCGGTTCAATTCGCACCGTTGGCATTATATCTGCTCCCCGGTGGTCGGATTGGGTTCCATCGGTAAGATGTCTGGCTTGGCGCTTTCGTCCTCTGTGACCGCCTCCACCCCACCTGGCAACTTAGTCACTCTCGCAATGAATTTGCGGACCGTCCTGTAGAACAGTGGTACGAGCAAAATCAGGCTGGCTTTCCAGTTGTCGCTAAGAGTTTTGAGAACATGTTCCAGTCTCTGCTGCTCCGCCTCAAAACTGCAAACTCCGATGATCCAAAGAAGAGTGAGAATCGTAACAATCGTGATCGAAATGGCCAGCGTAAAAACTACAAACAGCTCGGCAACTGTCAGATATGTGTCTTAGCCAGCTTCCAGTTGTTCTGCGAGCGATTTCTTTTCGCCTATTTCCATATGCCTCATTCACATTTAGAGAGCGTACCTTGTACACACCATCTAATCGCTCTCCTGCTCCGCTTTGGCTCCCTTACGAACTTCCTTTGTTGTGGTTTTTTTGGTAGTAGTCTTTCGCGAGACCACAGTTACCTCCGGCAGATCGCCTTCCAAGACTTCACCCTGTGTCAGCAAAAGAGGCTCGAATTCGATGCGGGGGAATTGCATTACATGACTGACCCGATCCACCTCTTTGAGTGCTATCCGTTCTTTTTCGTCGGCGTCTTCCTTGGGTTCTGCTCGAAATTGAATTGTCAAGCCTCGTTCTATCTGTCCGAATAATCTCCGCGTGTCTTGCTTGAGCGCATTCTCCAGTTCGTTGCGTCGCCCTGCGTCACCACCGTACCCTTTCAAGGTGATCTCGGCCGATTCCTCAATCACTTCATTGATGGTTGTCGTGATCTGAGTAGTCAGCTCCTCAACCAGCTTTCCTTTCATTCCCATCTCATTTAGGTCTGCTCTGATCTTCCTGATCTTCTCGATCTTCTCCCAAGCCTCAAGGAATTTGTTCACCACTGCTGCAATAGCCGCGACAATACCAACGTTGGCAGCAATGGCAACCGTAGGGATAGAAGACGACAACTGTTCGAGTTCAGCAGGCTCGACGATCCCCGTTACGGCTTCGCTGAAATGTGCAATAAGACGACTGAGGAATAACAGCTCTTTTGCGAATGAGCTGACTTGATTCTTGAACAGTTCGCGAGGAATTAGGAACGCTAAGTCGGATTGACCCGGCTGGAGACTTGATCCAGTGACGCGCAGTTGGGACAGTCCTTCCTGCGTTTGTTTAACAGTCGCAAGGAAGACCGAACGCCTTGTTTCTAAATCATCCACGAACTCCTTTGCGACAGAAGGCGTCATGGCATTAGCCGAAATCGACGCCTGAACACTCTCCGCGATGTTCGGATTGAAGAATTCCTCGCCACCCAATTCTGCAATCGAGGACGAGATGGTCGGAGTTAGGCGACTTCGCATTTCATCAGAGGTTTTAGCAAATTTCTCTAATGCGGTGGCGAGCCTTGACTGATGTTGTGGCTGCGAAGGCGCGCTAACGAGATTTGTGAGCGTGCTTCCAATACTCTCCAACGTCGGCTGAATCTCAAGCTCGGCATCGAGATCGAGAATGAACTTGAGCGTTTCGTAGAACTTTTCGATTGTCATATGGTTTGCCGCCGCTATGTTACCAGATTGACCTCGAAGAAGAAATAGGGTGACATGACACCGATTCCCCCGCGCACTGCTATCGTCCGACTATGTGTCGACTTGCTCGTATCGTGATTCCGGCATGGGCCGC
>PMWR01000319.1 GCA_003166055.1 Acidobacteriaceae bacterium | reverse complement strand
AGTGTTTTTCTTCCTTTGATCGCTTTTCGGTGGGTTTGGCGATGGCTGGCTTGGGGATGGCGTCGAGGTCGGTCTTGCCTTCAGCCAGTTGCATGAGGAAGTCCTGGCTGGAGAAAGTTGGTGCGTCCTTATAAAGCTTGCTGGCGCGGATGTAGGAGCCGTCAGACTGCTGCATGCGGGCTTTGACGGTGTCGGCGAGGTAGGCAGGGAGAATTTCTTCGTGGATGCGATCGAGGGCGGCCTGATCGCGGACTGGGAAGACGACTTCGCAGCGCTCGAAGAGGTTGCGTGGCATCCAGTCGGCGGAGCCGAGGTAGATTTCGCTATTGCCGCCGTTGGCGAAGTGGAAGATGCGTGAGTGCTCGAGGAAGCGGCCGACGATGGAGCGGACGCGGATGTTCTCTGAAAGGCCTTTGACACCGGGGCGGAGGATGGACAGGCCGCGGACGATCATGTCGACCTCGACGCCGGCCTGCGAGGCCTGGTAGAGAGCTTCAATCACCGAAGGCTCGAGCAGGGCATTCATCTTGGCGACAATGTGGGCGGGCTTGCCTGCCTGGGCGTGTTCCTGCTCGCGGCGGATGAGGCCAAGGAAACTCTCCGCCATGGTTAGCGGGGCGACCAGCAGCGGACGGTAGTCGTCGATTTCTGCGTGGGCTGTCAGGTAGTTAAAGACCATGTGCACGCGCTCGGTGATCTGCGGGTCGCAGGTGAGCAGGCTCAGGTCGGTGTAGAAGCGCGCGGTGACGGGGTTGTAGTTGCCGGTGCCGAGGTGGCAGTAGCGGCGGGTTTGGCCGTCCTCGTCGCGGCGGACGAGCATGGCCAGCTTGCAATGAGTCTTGAGGCCGACTACGCCGTGGAAGACCTGCACGCCGGCGTCTTCCATGTCGCGCGCCCAGCGGATATTGGAGGCCTCGTCGAAGCGGGCCATGAGTTCGACAACGACGGTGGCTTCCTTGGTGGCCGCGGCCTCAGTGAGCGCCGCGAACATGGGCGAATCCTGGCTGGTGCGGTAGAGGGTCTGCTTCATGCTTACCACGGCGGGGTCCTGCGCGCCCTGCTGGATGAAGTCGACGATCGGCTCGTAGGAGTCGAAGGGGTGGTGGAGCAGGATGTCGTGATGGCGCAACTCGTCGAAGATGCTTGTGGACTTGCGGCTGAGGTGGAGCGGCCGGGGTGTGAAGGAGGGGAATTTCAGATCGGGGCGCTTCACGTCCCCGTAAAAGAACATGAGGCGCGAGAGGTTGACGGGGCCGTCGGTGGGAAAGACCTGGCTCTCTTCGAGTTCGAAGTTCACGCGCAGGCGCTCAACGATTTCGGGGTCGGCGCCGGTTTCGATTTCGAGGCGGACGGCGTCGCCCTTGCGGCGGTTGTGGAGTTCGACACGGATGGTCTCAAGCAGGGAACGCGCTTCTTCTTCCTCGAAATAGAGGTTGGAGTTGCGAGTGACGCGAAAGGCGGCATGGGCGAGGACTTCGTAGCCGCGGTACATGCCGGAGAGGTTCTGGGCGATCAAGTCCTGGAGGAGCAGGTAATCGAAGGCGCCATCAGCGCCGGGGAGACGGACGAAGCGGGGCAAGGCGCGGGGGACGGTAACGACACCGAGGACCTGGGGGCCGGAGCTGCGGCGCTTGGCGCGAAGCAGCAGGGCGAGGCACAGAGCTTTGTTCAGAACGCGCGGAAAGGGATGGGCGGGGTCGATGGAGATGGGCGTCAGCAGCGGATCGACTTCGCGCTGGAAGTAGCCCTGGGCAAAGGCGCGGGCTTCGGCGCCGAGTTCTTTCCACTCCAGCAGACGGATGCCCTGTTTGCGGAGTTCGGGGGCGAGGTGATCGTTCCAGCAGCGGTATTGGGCAGCCAGGAAGTCATGGATGTCGGCGGTGAGTACGGAAAGCGACTCGTCGGGGCGCAGGCCGTCGTAGCCGGGCTCGCGGTAGCCGTCTTCAATGCGCTGCATGAGGCCGGCCTGGCGGACTTCGACATATTCGTCCAAGTTGTTGCCGGTGATGGCGAGGAACTTGACGCGTTCGAGCAGGGGATTGGCAGGGTCTTCGGATTCTTCAAGGACGCGGCGGTTGAACTGCATCCAGGAGTGGTCGCGTCCGTTAAAGAGCTTTTGTTTGTTTGAAGTTCGGGCCATCTACGTCCGTCCAGTGCCGTGTTGGCAGTCTACAGCGTTTCCCCCCGGAGCGGCATCAAGAATGATGGGATCGAGGGAAAGCAGCCTGTGAGGCAACTAATACAGGATGCAGGGAGTAAACAGTGTTAAGGCGAAGCGAAAAGGCGTGGGGGGGCACGAAATGGGGGTGCGGGCCAGTGAGTATTGGTGGCTGGCACGGGTCCCTGATGCGGGACCGGTTCCAGCTTACCTCACTCGGCGGCGGCGGAAATACCGATCACCGGAGGGGGAAACTCGTCAGCAAGTTTCGGAGATTCGCGAACGTGGCCGCCCAGACGTGGGCAGGAAACTCGTATCCCTTGAGCCGAACCGTCTTCTCTTCAAAGAACCGCTCCGGGTGTTCGCCGCATTGCCGCAGGTACTCTATTGTCTCCCGGCCGATCACCAGGTCAAACCCAATGTCCCTGGTAGCCGACTCGAATCGGAACGCCGCATTGACCGTATCTCCCAGGGCGGTGTAGTCGGCGCTGTATTCGCTGCCCGCGTTTCCGATGGCGGCCGGCCCGGTGTTGATTCCGGCACCCACCTCAATAGGGAAAGGTAGTTGAAATTGCTCCCGCAGCCCATCGGTCACCCGCGTCAATTCCCCAAGTGCATGGAAGATCGACAGAACCTCGGATTTCTCGCCGTTTTGGGTGTGAACCCAGACCGACATCAGCGCGTCGCCAATGTATTTCTGCCCCCAACTGCCATGCCTGCGCATAATTTCGCCGCCACTGCGAAAGAGCGTTCCCATTACCTGGCTCAGCAGTTGCGGATCGATGGCCTGTGCGATTTTCGTGAAACCTCGGACATCCACCACCAGAACGCTCGTCATTTTCTGTATGAAATGAACAGTCGTAGCCTTGGAGTCGAAAACCGACGCGGAGTCCGCTGGGCCATTGACCCTTTTGGGGCAGTGAAAGCTGACGTGAAAATCCCCAAGCGATATGCGGTCGCCGTCGTTTAACGTCACTGGAATTGTGACGCGGGTTCCGTTCAGAAATGTGCCGTTGCGGCTGCCCAGGTCGAACAGGCAATACTCCCCATTCTCCATACGCTGCACCAGCGCGTGTTGGCGCGATACCAATTCGCCGGGCAGTTTAATCTGGCTGTCGCTGGCGCGGCCCAGTCTCCACGCGTTGCCGTTTTCGAGAGGGACATCCTGCTCGCCGTCGCTCTGCGGGATGGTCAGGTATCCGACGTTGGCGGTCATCTTCACCCCGTCTCATGCAACTTGTAGATTCCGATTCATCATAAAGGCGGGGCGAGCGCCGCGGCAATCGCAATTCAAAACTCAATTTAGAAACCAATTCGTGCAATATTGAACGGGGCGATACGTCTTCAATTGTGGGAAATGGAATCCGCGCGGCTAGTGCGGGGTAACGTTGACTCGCCGAGCCGCCGGGTTCAGGATAAAGAGTGCTACACGTTGCTCGATCCCCCATTTGAGGAGTTTTGTGTATGGCGCAAGAAGTTGTCACTGCCAACGAGAGCCTGATTCCAGCCAAGCCGATTCCAGACGGGGCTCGTGATTTCACCGAGCGTGTCCACGGCCTGCTGGACGGACAGCCGAAGGACGACGCCACGGTCGCCGAGGCGCTGGCAGGCATGGACGAGATGCTCGACCTGCTTGCCGCGGGACTGTACAGCATGGCCTCGATGCTGGTGGGCGAGGGTGAAGACAGCGTGCGGCTGGTGGAGACGGCGATTGCCAACGCGGAAATCTCAGCCTGTCACGATCCAGTGGAGGGCAGAAAGAACAGCCGGCGGGCGCTGTGTGTGGCCGCGCTGAAGCTGCTGGCCGAGCGCGATGCGGAGAGCCTGGCTGCCCCGCTAGGGCTGGAACCCGCCTCGACGTGCATTGAGGATGACGACCTGGACGCGGCGGGGGTTTCAAAAGAAGAGCTGGAGCGGATGCTTGCCGGACCGGACCGGGATCGCGTGCGGAATTGGCTGGCGAGCCTGCCGACCGTGCTGCGCACGATTTTCGTGCTGCGGGCGGTAGCCGGTTTCTCGACGGCGGAGACCGCGGCGTTGCTGGCGGAATGCGGTGGCCCGCGGGCGGTGGGGTGGAATGCTGAAGCGGTGCGGGATTTCTTCCGGCAAGGGCTGTGCTCGCTGGCTTCGCAACTGATTCAGTCGGTGAGCCGATAGGGGCTAGCTCTCAGCCGTCAGCTCTCAGCTTTCAGCTTGTTCGTTTCGGCAATGCGCTGGAGTAGTTGCCTCCCCTGATCGACTACATTGCGGATTGGTCGGCGGAGACTCCGGCTGTGCGGTGGGGCACGTTCTTGCCGGTAGGTGTCCGATACACTACATTTAGAACCCTGATGCGGGCCTTTCGCATCTCTTAGGGGCAACCATTTTCCAGCGCCGGCGCTTCGCAATGAGTGGGAAACCTGTGATTCTGTTCAAACCTACAAGAAAAAGCACGATCGGTCTGTGGGCATGCGTCCCATCTCTGGGGCTCGCGATTTTGTGCGCGGGCGGAGCGATGGCGCAGACACCGCAGGCGGCCAATCAGACTACGCCGACGGCAGCCAGTTTTCAGGGCAGCGTGACCACGGGCGATGTGTCGGCGCAGCCCATCGATCTCTCTCTGGACGATGCGATGCAGCGCGGACTGAGAACTAATTTGGGCGTGATTTTGAGCGGGACGCAGACGGCGGCCGCACGCGGGCAGAGGCTGAGCCAGTTGCAAGCGCTGTTGCCGTCGGTGGATGGAAGCGGCAAGGAATCGGTGCAGCAGGTGGATTTGCCCGCGGAGGGATTGCGGCTTCCGGGATTTCCGAAGATTATCGGGCCATTCAGCTACACGGATGTGCGGGCTTCGCTGAGCTGGTCGCTGGTGGACGTGCAGTCGCTGCGAAACTACTTTGCGGCGCGGCACAACTTTAGCGCCGCGCAACTCTCGGCAGACGACGCGCGCGACATGGTGGTGCTGACGGTGGGAAATGCGTACCTGCTGGTGATTGCCGACGAGACACAGGTAAGCAGCGTGGAAGCGCAGGTGGCGACGTCGAAGGTCTCGCTGGACCAGGCAACCTCGAACCACCAGGCGGGCACCGCGCCGCTGCTGGACGAGCTGCGGGCGAAGGTGGATTACCAGACGCTGGAGCAGCAGTTGATTGTGGCGCGGAATGCGCTGGAGAAGGACAAACTGGCGCTGGCGCGCACCATCGGGCTGCCGCTGGCGCAGAGCTTCAACTTGACAGACAAGGCCCCGTACGCAGCGTTTGACCAATTGGATGTGGAGGCGACAATTCGCCAGGCGCACGCCAACAGGAAGGATCTGGCGGCGATGGTGGAGCAGGTGAAGGCGGCCGAGGAGCAGCGCAAGGCGGCTACCGCGGACCGGCTGCCGGTGCTGAAGTTCAATGGCGACTACGGCGATATTGGAACGACGCTGTCGCACTCGCACGGAACCGGGGACGCGACGGGCAACCTGAGCGTACCGCTGTTCAAGGAATACGGATTTCGCGGCGAGGCCGAGGTGGCGCAGGCGCAACTGGATACCGAGCGTGCGCAGTTGAGCGACAAGAACGCGCAGGTGGATGCGGATGTGCGGGATGCGCTGCTGGATATTGCGTCGTCGCAGAAACAGGTTGAGGTTGCCACATCCAGTGTGGAACTGGCCAATGAGGCGCTCAGCGAGGCGCAGCAGCGATATGCCAACGGAGTGGATGACAACCTTGCAGTGAGCCAGGCGCAGCAGAGCGTTGCGCAGGCCGAGAGTGAATATGTGACCAGCCTCTACCGGCACAATGTTGCCAAGTTGAGCCTGGCGCGGGCCCTGGGAGCAGGGCAGAGCTACAAGAACTATCTGGGAGGAAAGTAAACGTGGCGGACCAAACACCAACACCAAGCCAGCCGGCGCCGGCAGAGACAGAGATCGAGCAGCCGAAGAAGAGCCGCAGGGGAATCATCGTGATCGTGGTCCTGCTTCTCGTAGTGGGCGCGGTCGCAATCTGGTGGCACTCGACATTCAGCGAAGATACCGACGATGCGCAGGTGAACGGCCACCTGATCCAGATCAGTTCGCGCATCAACGGGACGGTGCTGAATGTGGACGTGAAAGAGAACCAGATGGTGAAGGCGGGCGATTTGATTGCCGAGCTGGACCCCAGGGACTACGACGTCGCGGTAGAAAATGCGGAGGCGGTACTGGCCAGCGCCCGCGCCAACGCCGCCGCAGCCAACGTGAACGTGCCGATCACCACCATCAACACAGGCAGCAACCTGCGTTCGGCGGGATCGGATGTCAGCGGCACGCAAGCCGGCGTTGCGCAGGCGCAGAGGCAGTTGGAGGCCGCGCACGCAAAAGTGGTGCAGGCACAGGCCAACTACGTGAAGGCGCAGGCCGATCTGGATCGCTACAAGCCGCTGGTAGAGAAAGACGTCATCAGCAAGCAGCAGTTTGACGCCGCGGTGGCAGCGGCCGACGCGGACAAGGCGGCCGTGGCCGATGCACACGCGACGGAACAGGCTGCGGGCGATGCGGTGAAGATTGCACGGGAGAAGGAATCGCAGGCGCAGGCGGGGCTGAAGTACGCCGAGACTGGCCCGCAGCAGGTGGCGGCGCAGAGTGCGCGCGCCAGGCAGGCCGAGGCCCAGGTGGAACAGGCGCAGGCGCAACTTGACCAGGCGGAACTCAACTTGAGCTATACGAAGATCATTGCTCCGGAGGCGGGGATTATCACCCGCAAGAGCGTGGAGATCAACCAGAACGTGAGCGTGGGGCAGAACCTGCTGACGCTGGTTTCACTCAACGACATTTGGATCACGGCGAACTTCAAGGAGACGCAACTCAGGCACATGTCCGCCGGCGAGCCGGTGGAGATTGCGGTGGATGCGACGGGCAGGAAGTATCACGGCAAGGTGACGCAGATCGGCGGCGCGACGGGGTCGGTGCTTTCGCTCTTTCCGCCGGAAAACGCCACTGGGAATTACGTGAAGGTGGTGCAACGGATTCCGGTGCGCATCGACTTTAACGACCTGAAGAACGAAGACCCGGATCATTTGCTCAGGCCGGGGCTGTCGGTTGAGCCTACGGTGAGGGTGAAGCAGTAAGAACAGGGAACAGGGAACAGTAACCACCCCCAAGCCTCAATTCATGGGGCTGGGGGTTGGTGTTTTGGGAACGACTGAATCAACTCGCATTTCCTTGAGGCACGATCCCTCCCGCACCGCAAAGTCAAGCCGAGGATTTTCTGGATTTCTCCCAAACAACTCATTCCATTGCAAATACAGTTTTATCAGTTTTGCTTATTTTTCCGCCAGCTTGGCGCACAATGGAATAGAGTCGCAAAAGCGGCCAAAACCCGCCCCTCCCGCAGCACATATTTCCGCACTCCGGAGGCCGGCGCAAAAAAAAAGGGCCAATTCAACTTTCCAAAATCTTCGCCTTGATCGATCATAAGTTATACCAATTAAAAGAGATAAGTGGTTTGAATTTCGTTCGCCTTTTCATCCCCCTGAGCGGATCGAGCGGCTGCAGTCCGAAACATAGGTTCGTAAACGGCTTTGAAAGGGGTTGGCTCTCGGGCTTGACTCGCTTGCGGTGAGAAATTCAGGTTAGAGCTGTCTCGACTTCAAAGCTGGTAGCTGAAAGCTGGAAGCTGGAGGCTGTGTCACCGTATAGACTTGATGGGAACAACGCGATGAAAGACTCCATACACGTTTCGAAAGAGAACTACCTGAAAGCCATTCTCGAGGCTGAGGCCGA
>PMWR01000143.1 GCA_003166055.1 Acidobacteriaceae bacterium | reverse complement strand
TCCGGCGGACGGGCGTATGAGATTGCGGCGATGCCTGGCACAGTTGCGGCTGGCGCGCCCTCGCTTGCCTGGGGATTGCTGGCGCGCGCTACGGGACTCGCGTTTCTCGGTGGGCTGCTGCTGAACCTGATGCCGTGCGTGTTTCCAGTCTTGTTTTTGAAGGGGCTGGCGCTGGTGCACACTGGGCACAAGGAACTGCACAACCTGCGGTCGCATGGCTTTGTCTACGGGGCTGGAATTGTGGTTTCGTTCTGGGTGCTGGTGGGCGCGTTGCTGGGGTTGAGGGCGGCGGGCGCAACGCTGGGGTGGGGATTCCAGTTCCAGTCGCCGGTGTTTTTGGCGCTGATGGCTGGGTTGCTGTTCTTCCTCGGCCTGTCATTGGCGGGGCAGTTTGAGATTGGATTGACGCTGACCAGCGCCGGCGGTTCGCTTGCGCAAAAGCAGGGTTATTCGGGCAGCTTCTTTACCGGCGTGCTGGCCGTGGTGGTGGCTACACCGTGCACCGCGCCGTTTATGGGTGCGGCGATCGGCTATGCGCTGGCACAGTCGCCGGTGGTGACATTTGCGGTGTTTACGGCGCTGGCGCTGGGGCTGGCTGCGCCTTATGTGGCGTTGACGCTGCAGCCGGCGTGGACGCGCCTGCTGCCCAAGCCCGGCGCGTGGATGGAAGTGCTGCGCCAGGCGGTTTCGGTGCCGATCTTTGCCACGGTGATCTGGCTGGCGTGGTCGCTGACCAGCGGCTATGGGGCTGGTCTGCTGGTATCGCTGTTGTGCAGCCTGCTGCTACTGGCCGTTGCAGGATGGTTTCTGGGGCGCTGGCCGGCAAAGCGATGGGCAACGGTGGTTGCGGCGCTGATCGTGCTGGCGGTGATTGCGGTGAGCGTGGTGGCGCCGAAGAAGCTTGAGGCTGCACCGGAAAGTTCATCAGCGACGGCCGCGCTTGGCGGCTGGCAGCCGTGGTCGGCCGAGGCGGTGAGCCGCTACCAGGCCGAGGGGCGGCCGGTGTTTGTGGACTTTACCGCGAGCTGGTGCCTGAGCTGCCAGGTGAATGAGCGCGTGGCGCTCCAGCAGCCGCAGGTGCAGCAGGCCTTCAAAGACGCAAACGTGGCGCTGCTCAAGGCCGATTGGACGCGTGGGGACGCCGCCATTACACAGGCGCTGACGGCGCTCGGGCGTAGCGGAGTGCCGGCGTACGCGCTTTATGTTCCCGGTCAGACCGAGCCGCAACTGCTGCCCGAGGCGCTGACACCGGGCATTGTTACGGATGCGCTGGCGAAGTTGCCGAAGACAACGGCGGCTAAATCTCAGGGAGAACAGTAGGCATCAGAATTCGTCAGATCCCAGGTCTCAAAATCGAGACCTGGGGCACCCGGCTGAGGACCTGGCGGCGGCGCGCAAGTTAAGTGGCCGTCGCGGAGAACCGCGCGACATCATGATTGCCGGGATCGTGCTTGCCTCTCATGCAAAGCTGGCTACGCGCAACGTGAAGCACTTTGAGGACATTGCGGCTTCGGTTGTGAATCCGTGGGAGCCGAAGGGATCGGAGAGCTTTGGGGCATCCGGCTAGTGGTGGTTGGGTTGCTTCTGGCGCCAGTCCTGGTACTCTTTCTGCTCCGCCGGGGGACGCTGATTAATTTCCTTGTGGGGGCGATGGGTTTCGACTTCCCACTTGTTGTAAACGACGGTCTCGTCCTGTGCCGGTTGCGCCGGTTGGCTGGCGGTCTGCGCTGGCTGGGCCGGCTGGCTGGCCTGGCAGCCGATGGTCAAAACGGAGGCCGCCAGTGCGGCGCCCAACAAGCACAAGCAGGATTTCCTCACAAAGGGCATTGATTTTCCTTTCGTCCCGAGACTTGAAGGGACTTCGATGGTTGGATGCAAGGCCTACGCTCTCTGTTGCCAGTTGGCAAACGAAGGCTCGGCAGCGTGAGGCCAGATGCGCTCAGGCTTTGGGATGTTTGGCGGAGCGGATGCGACGGATTTCTTCCATGCGCTGGGCTAACAATTTTTCGCGGCCTTCCTGGGTGGGCTGGTAGTAGCTGCGGCCTTTGAGCGAGTCTGGCAGGCAATCCATATTTGCAACCTTGCCTTCTTCGTCGTGCGCGTAGAGATAGCCTTTGCCGTAGTCGAGCTCTTTCATCAGCCTGGTGGGTGCGTTGCGCAAGTGGAGCGGCACTGGCTCCTGGCGGGTGTGTTCGATCTCGGCCTGGACTGCGCCGTAGGCGGTGTACACGGAGTTCGACTTGGGCGCGAGGGCGAGATAGACGACTGCTTCGGCGAGGGCCAGGTCGCCTTCGGGGGAGCCGAGAAACTCCATTGCNNTCTTCGCCGGCGGCGAACATGCGGGCAAGCCAGTAAAGCGAGGCGTCGGGATCGCTGTTGCGCACGCTTTTGTGGAGAGCGGAGATGAGGTTGTAATGCTCTTCGCCGGATTTGTCGTACATGAGCACGCGCTGCTGCACGGCTTCGACGGCGATGGGACGGTCGATGTGTTTTGTACCTTCGTTGGCGAGTTGCGCGGCGACTTCTAACGTGTTGTAGGCGCTGCGGCAGTCGCCGCTGGAGTAGCTGGCGATGAGTTGGAGCGCATCGTCGTCGGCGGTCAGTCCCTGCGCGCCGAGGCCGCGCTCGCGGTCTTCGAGCGCCTTACGGAGCAGGACGGCGATGCGATCTTCGCTGAGCGGTTCGAGCACATAGACGCGGCAGCGGGAGAGCAG
>PMWR01000259.1 GCA_003166055.1 Acidobacteriaceae bacterium | reverse complement strand
TTACAGGTCCTTTTGCCGAATTGCTTTGAGCCCCGACGGCAGATTCTTGACTGTTGGGGAAACAAACGACAGCCCCGGCCGGGAAAATCCCAGCCGGGGCTGACCATGTTTTGGGGCACATAGGCCGAATGGCCTGAAATAAAAACGCCAGACTCGACCCCGTTT
This sequence comes from Acidobacteriaceae bacterium, assembly GCA_003166055.1. The sequence goes on along the minus strand of PMWR01000259.1, from coordinate 21,319 downwards.
TGCCGATAATTTCCCTTGTTTGGCGCACAATGAATTCAGAATGTCACGAGGCTCCGAGAGAGCGCGCGCAAAGCTAAGAAGGACCCAGCGCACCACTCCGCGGAAACTCTCTGTTTTCAGGAATTTGCCTTCCAGGCTCCTGAAAACAAAGGAACTTACGGTAGAACCCTGCCTTCAACGCATTGAAAACAGGCAACTTCCTCCAAACACCGCGGGGGGGAGGGGGGGTATGCCCCGGCGCGGTACGGACTCGGGACATAAGTGGGCAGCCTTACCGCCGCCACCTAGTCACCTACGCCTGGTTGAACCTGTGCGCTTCCCGTCGAGGCCGGGCCCGTCGATTTGCGAACGATCAGCCTGGGATAGACGGTGATGACCGGCGGCTGCGGATGGGGCACGGTGCTGCGGATGAGTCCCAGCAGCGTGCTTGCCGCCGCCTGTCCCATGCCTCTCAGTGGCTGATGGATCGTGGTGAGCGGCGGGTCGTTTGTTGCGGCAATCAGGACGTCGTCAAATCCCAGCACCGAGACGTCGCGCGGAACTGAGAGGCCGGCTTCGCGGAGCGCCAGAATGGCGCCAATCGCGGTTACGTCGTTGAACGCGAAGATCGCCGTGAAGGGCAGCTTTGCCTGGAGCAACTCGCGCGTGACCTCGACGCCAGGTCCCGGGCCTGGTTCCGGTCCTTTCAACTGAACGACATGTTCCGGGGCCAGGGTGAGATGAAGGTTCTTTGCTTCTTCCTGGATTGCCTGCCAGCGTTGATTGGTATCCGAACTGAAGGCCTGGCCTTTGATGACGGCGATTCGTTGGTGTCCGAGAGCTTTCAGATGCGAGAGCGCAAGGTGCGCGGCCGTTTTATGGTCCAGTTCAATATCGATGACCCCCTTGTGGCGCCTGTGTCCGGAGATAGCCACGACGGGAACGGGCAGATCGTCCTCGATGGTCGTGTCCACAGCGATGATTCCCTCGACGGAGCGAGCCAGCATCATGCGCGGATAACCCTCAAGCAGATCGGCGCGATGTCGGTGGCTCACCACAAAATAGAAGTAGCCTTCCTTGAGGAGTTCGTCCTCAATGCCACTGAGGACAGCGGTCGAGTATCCCTCGCTGATCTCCGGAACGATCACGCCGATGGTGAAGGTCTTCTTTTGCCGCAAGCTCCTGGCCACCGTGTTCGCGGAATAGCTGTAGAGCGCCGCGGCATGGAGGACGCGCTCTTCCGTCTCCTTTGCGATACGATGCGCGGCTGCCGCGCCGTTCACACTGCGGGAAACCGTGGACTGAGAGAGACCGAGGATTGCCGCAAGCTCCTTGAGCGTTATCGGCTTCCTCGGGACCTTGGTCACCTGGATCCTCCCTTCATGGTTTGGTGCAATGAGCGTTCGCGAACAATCCGCGCACGGTGCATGGGCGAGGCGCGGAATCGGTTTCGATGCTAATCATCACGAAGGACCATTCCCGTGAAACCCGGCGCGCACCATTGCGGTCGTGCATTCGGGGTTGCGCATGAATGTACTCCACACCAGTCCGGAGCGTAGATTCTCGGCCATCAGCACCGAGATCCCCTGATCGATTCCAAGGACATCGGCGTCATACCAGTTGGCAGCGGGATGGAAGGCGTCGACAAAGCCATAGCGTCCCCAGGCGTGTTTTCCCCATTTTGACCGCATGGCGCGCAGGACAGAGAGGCAATCCGCAGGCAGGAAGGCCAGCGATCCGGCCGCGGCGGATGGCACGACAGTTCCATCGAGGGGGCCCTGGGCCGGTGGCCCACCCCATGCGGTATAGCCCCCTTCATAGTCCGAAGCTGTTACGCCCCAGTAGTCTTCGTTGTACCACTTTGGATAAGAGAGACAGAACGCTTTGTGTGCGCGGGTGGCCGTTATCGAATTCCCAAAGTAGTCGGCGTAGCTGTCGCGCTTAAAGCGAAAGTCAAACCACGCCTGCGAATACTGATGGGTGAAGATGGGGTCGTTGCCGCTGATGTAGTCGAAACCCTTGTAATGGATGATCGGGCGGGTAAAGCTGCTCCAATACTCAGGCGGAATCGGGTGGGAGGGAGACCCAATGGCAAGGAGATAAATCATCATCAGCTCGCAGTAGTGCGCCCAGCGAGCGTCGAGAAACCCCGACTCTGGATGCCAGCCCATCGAAAAGGTCGTGCCGCCGTTCAGCATCCACGGCCAGTCGACGCGAGTGTAGATTTGTTGTGCCAGAGAATGGATGGTTTCATCCTGAAAATACGCGCCGGCAGTCAGAATGCCGCACAGGAGCAGCGACGTGTCGATCGAAGATAGCTCGACGCCTTTCACGCGTTTTCCGGTCTCAATATCGGTGAAGTGATAGAAGAAGCCATGCACTTCCGGCATGCTGTTCAGGTGCCAGTCCAGCGTCGTCCTGACCCGCTCGACTACCTGCGCATGAGGCAGATAGCCGCGGCGATCGGCAATGCACAGCGCAGTCAAGCCGAACCCCGTGGACGCTATGCTGGCCATGGTTCGCGGATCGCGGCTGCCAGTCAGGTCGTTGCGCGCGCGATCGAGAATCTGGCCTGTTTTTGGGCTGGCCTGCTCCCAGAAAAAGAGACAGCCTTGCCGCTCCAGATCGTCAAGGAATGCCTCATCTTCCTTGCTCGGTTTCCACGGCTCACTCGTAAAGGCCATACCCCTGGGTGCAAGGGCGCATCCGGCCGCCGCGGCCAGCGCTGCGAGCATCTCGCGCCGGTTCATGCCCCACTTACTGCTTACCCTGGTCATCGAAACTTCTCCAATTCTCGCCCGGGGACGCAGAGCTATTGATACGCCATCAATCGCATTACGTTTACGGGCTCCGGATTGCTCATAAGAGTGTTCCAAACCCGCTCAATGCGAAGATTCTCCGCTATCAGAAGTGAGATGCTCAAATCGACGCCCAGGAAATCGGAGTTATACCAGTTGCCTGAAGGATGAATCGCATCGACGAAGCCAAAGCGCCCCAGGCCGGTGTTCGCCAATTTGAGCGCAGGGCTTCAGGAATCGCGAGGGGGCAACTCGCATGCGGCAGACAAGTCAAATGCGGCAGATCAGCAGTTCGCGCTCGTAGATCATCTCCGGCGGCAGGTGGTCATGCAGGTCGATGAACAGCTCTTCGTGGCCAATGAGTTCGGTGCGCCATGCGGCGCGGTTGACTTCCTGTAACTGCGCAAATTTTTCGCGTGAGAAATCGAGGCCGGTCCACTCCATGTTTTCGTAGTGCGGGGTCCAGCCGATGGGAGTCTCCTTGCCCTGAGCGCGTCCGCGCACGCGATCGACGATCCACTTGAGCACGCGCATGTTCTCGCCGAAGCCGGGCCACAGGAATCTGCCATCTTCATCCTTGCGGAACCAGTTCACATGAAAGATGCGCGGCGTGGAAGTGAGCGTGCGCTGCATCTTGATCCAGTGACGGAAGTAGTCGCCCATGTGGTAGCCGCAGAAGGGCAGCATGGCCATGGGGTCGCGGCGCACCTTGCCGACCGCGCCTGCGGCTGCCGCGGTGGTTTCAGAGCCCATGGTGGCGCCGATGTAGACGCCGGCGCTCCAGTTGAAGGCCTGATAGACGAGCGGGATGGTCGAGGAACGGCGGCCACCGAAAATGAAGGCGCTGATGGGTACGCCGTTGGGATCTTCCCAGTTGGGGTCGATCACCGGGCATTGCGATGCGGGCGCGGTGAAGCGTCCATTGGGATGGGCCGCGGGTTTGCCGGTGGCTTTGCCGATCTCCGGCGTCCAGTGCTCGCCGCGCCAGTCGAGGAGCTCAGCGGGAGGCTCGTCGGTCATGCCTTCCCACCACACGCCGCCGTCGGGAGTGAGAGCGACGTTTGTAAAGATCGTGTTCTTGCGCAGCGTGGCGACCGCATTGGGATTGGTCCTGGGGCTGGTGCCGGGCGCGACACCGAAGAAGCCTGCTTCGGGATTGATGGCGCGCAGTTGGCCGTTCGCATCGGGCTTGATCCAGGCAATGTCGTCGCCGACGGTCCAGACCTTCCAGCCGTCGAAGGCGGGAGGCGGCACCATCATGGCGAGATTGGTCTTGCCGCATGCGGAGGGAAACGCCGCAGCCATGTAGGTCTTTTCGCCCGTGGGGGATTCGAGGCCGAGAATGAGCATGTGTTCGGCCATCCAGCCTTCATCGCGGGCGATGTTCGAGGCGATGCGCAGGGCAAAGCACTTTTTTCCGAGCAGGGCGTTGCCGCCGTAGCCTGAGCCGTAGCTCCATATCTCGCGGGTTTCGGGAAAATGCACGATGTACTTCTCGTCGTTGCAGGGCCACGGCACATCCTTTTGACCGGGTTCGAGGGGCGCACCGACGGAGTGCATGCAGGGCACCACGCGCTTTTCGTCCCTGTCGATTTCGGCCAGAACGGGTAGCCCGATACGCGCCATGATGCGCATATTCACGACGACATAAGGGGAATCGGTAAGCTGGACGCCAATCTGCGACATGGGCGAGCCGATGGGGCCCATGCTGAAGGCGAGCACATACATGGTGCGGCCGCGCATGCAACCGGAAAAGAGTCCCTTGAGACGGCGGCGCATGACGTAGGGGTCTTCCCAGTTGTTGGTTGGCCCGGCGCTGTCTTTCGAGAGGGAACAGATAAACGTGCGTTCTTCGACACGGGCGACATCTCGAGGATCGGATCGCGCGTAGAAACATCCCGGCCACTTCTCTTTATTCAGTTTGATGAAGGTGCCCGCCGCGACCAATTCGCCGCACAGCCATTTGTTCTCCTGCTCGCTGCCGTCGACCCAGTGGATGGTGTCAGGCGTGGTGAGCGCAGCCATCTTTTCGACCCAGCGAATGAGGTGCTTGTTTTTGGTCAATGGCCTGGTATGGGTTGCGGTGTTTGTCGTTCTCATAAGATAGGCGCCATTCCTTCTTTGGGTGTGGCCGTGGATGCGGCCAGTGAGGCCTGGTGCGAGCGGAATCTTTCGACGATCTTCCGCAAACCTCTCGATGTTTTCATAGCACGCGCGGTCTCGTCGAGGAGGTTCAAAGGTCGGACTGTCCAGCCAGTGTACATCAGGGGTTTGCCACGATGCGCAACCGGGAGAGACCTCCAAGGAGCGGTTGGGGGTCAGGCCTGGATGAAGCGCAGACAATTGCGGTCGGCATCCTTGACGTACATTTCGCGGCTGCCCCAGGTCTGATTGATGGGCGGCGTGTCGATGGGGACGCCCTTGGCGACGAACTCGGCGTGGAGCGCGTCAACGTTGTCCACGAGGATGTTGGCCACACCGCCGGCGATACCGTCTCCCGGATACGAGGAGACGATGAGCCAGATTCGATCGCGGCTAAGGCCCAGGTAGCAGGGTTCGGGATGTTCTTCGTCGACGCGATGGGCGAAGTCTTTTTGGAAGCCGAGCTGGGTGCAGTAGAAGTTCTCGGCCGCGGCGGAATTAGAGACATGGAGAAGCGGGACAGCAACTTTGAACATACGAAATCCTCGCGGGAAGATGCGGGAGAATGGTAATGGATGAGCCGGTGAAGGGGGAATCGGAATTTGCGCAATCTAAATGGACCGAGTCGAAAACAGTTTGCGCCGGCCTGGATTGGAAAAGACTACGCTGAACTGATAGCGTTACGGATTACCGTCGCCCGAACGTGCGAGTATTTCTCGATCATCCCGGGACTCACCCAACCCGCGATCAGACTGGATAAGGGCCAATAACCCGAACTTCTCCCGCTGGGAGCAAAACAACCGTTGACAATCAAATTCTACATATGTAGAGTTTCATTTCATGAAGCTGCGTATGTCCCCGCAAACCATCCTGACTCTCGATGCTTTCCTCGAGCGGCCCGAGGAATGGAAGTATGGCTACGACCTCAGCCGCACCACCGGCCTGAAGTCCGGCACCATGTATCCGATCCTCATGCGGCTCGCTGAGCGGAAGCTGCTGGAAACCCAGTGGGAGATCGCCGACCCAGGGAAGCCTCCGCGGCACATGTACCGGTTCACGCCGGAAGGTCTGCGGTTCGCCAGGGCGAACGCACCGGAGCAAGCCACAGGCGGTCTTGGCCAGGTAGCTCTGGGTCTGGCGGAACTCTGATGGGAGCGCCGCGCAAACTGGCTGCTGGCCTGCTCAAGGCCGTGCTTCGCCTTGTTCCCGAGGAGAGCCGCCAATGGGCCACCGCCATGCTGCACGAGCTCGACTTCGTTGATGGGGACTGGGCGGCGTTGTTTTGGGCGCTGGGAAGCGTAACGGCGATTCTGCGCCATGCGGCAAGCGTTTTTCGGATGAATTTGAAGAGACCGGCAAAGGAGGCAGGAATGAACAACACGGGAAGAAAAGCACTCGGAATAACTTTGGGAGCATTGTCCGCACTGTTTGTGGCGGGATGCGCATTTCCACTTCTGCGCCTCATTTCCCTGATGTTTCCGGAACTAGGATATGGGCACGCGTCATGGCCATATTGGCTCACGGTCATCATGATTCCGGAAGCGATCTTCGCCGTCGCAACCGTGCTACTGTGGCGCAAACGCGGCCCAGTCGCAGCCGGAATTCTGGCCACTGCGCTGATCATGGGCCTGCACGTGGCAGTTCATGCTGCGATGCACTAGACAGAGACCCCGTTTCTCACAATTATTTATTCGCCGGAACCGAACTTTCAGTCGCTCCGAAGCCTCTTTCAAGTATGCACACCCGAACCGAACCGGATGAGCCACCGACGCCCGACCAGACCTTCCTGGTCCTGCTCGCCCAGACAGGTGACCGGGCCGCGCTGGAACAGCTTCTCCGGGACGCCTATGTGCCGCTGCGCCGCTATATCACCCGTCTCGCTGGACCGGAACTCGCCGATGACATTCTGCAAGAGACTTCGCTCCAGATCTTTCGCAAGCTCCCGTTCCTGCGCGAACCGGCCGTCTTCCGCCCATGGACTTTCCGGATCGCTTCGCGCATTGCCTTCACGCATCTCAATCACGCCCGGCGCTGGCAACCGCTTGACGACGCGACCCCTGAAAGCCTCACTACCCTCAACGCGACCATCGGCGAGCCACCCGACGAGGCCTTCCTGACGCTACTCGATCACGTCTCGCCCGCCAGCCGAGCCGTCCTCCTTCTCCGCTACCAGCACGACCTCTCGCTTGAAGAAACTGCCGCCATCCTTGAGATTCCGATCGGCACCGCCAAGTCGCGTCTCAATTACGGAGTTACCACCCTTCGCAAACACCTTACCCTTGAAAGGAAACCAGCATGAGCCCCGAACACCAGCAGCCTAACTCAGAAAATGCCAACGCAGAACTCGCCTTTGTCCAGCAAGCCCTGGCCGCCGCCGACCGGTCTGAACGAACCTCCCGCATCATCGTTGGCGTGCTCGCCATCCTCGCCGTCGTCGTTTTCATCTGGATGCACATGCATATGCGCCCAGACGACCTGCCCGGGCTTCTGCACTCGCTTCTTCGCGTGGACCTCTTCTTCCTGGTCATCCTGTTCGCCATCACCATGTACCTTCGTCAAGTGATGAACAAGAATACCCGCACAATCCTTCGGGCCCTCGCCAACACTCGCCAGCGCTAACCTGATGCCAAACGAAGGCGGGCCCTCAAGGCCCGCCTTCGTTTCACAGCAGTGCGTATCGAAATCGAGGGGGCAACGCCAGAGCTAGAAACTAGCAGCTAGTAGCTGCTTTTATCAGCCCGTATTCCTCAGCCCTGCCGAAATCCCGCTGATCGTCGCCGCGATTGCCCGGTTGACTTCGGGCGTATCTTCCCCGGACCGCTTCCGCCTCAGCATATCCACCTGGATCAGGTGCATCGGATCCACATACGGATTCCGTAGCTTGATCGAGTGGGCCAGCACCTGGTTCGTCTCAAGCAACTCCGTTTGCCGAAGCACGGCCAGCACGGCGCGAACAGTGCGATGAAACTCAGCGTCGAACAAGTCGTAAATGCGCTCGCGGATCTTCGGGTCCTGAACCAATGAGGAGTAAAGCCGCGCCGTGGCCAGGTCCACCTTGCCCAGGGCCATCTCCACGTTGCGCAGCAAATCGATAAACAGCGGAAACTCCCCCGCCATGGTTTGAAGCAGCTCCAACGCGCCCGATTGCGCCAGAAACTGCTCAAGCGCGAACCCCACGCCGAACCATGCCGGCACCAGCAGCCGCGACTGCGTCCAGCCAAACACCCATGGAATCGCGCGCAGGTCCGCAAGCGAAGGCGAAGCCTTGCGTCGCGAAGGCCGCGAACCGATCTTTGCATTCTCCAGCTCGCCCACCGGCGTCGACTCCTCAAAGTACGTCACCACGTCCGGGTCTTCGAGAATGTGCTTGCGGTAAAAGCCGTAAGAAAGCTCCGAAAGCTCGTTGAGCGCCGCCTCCCACTCAGGCTTGAGCACGCCGGTAAAATGCCCCTCCGGGTCGCGTGCGTTGGGCCGCGCCAGCGCATCGAGCGAGGCCGCAATCATCAACTCAAGATTGCGCTCCGCCAACACTTCGTCGGCGTATTTGAAGTTCAGCACCTCGCCCTGCTCCGTAATGCGTAACTGCCCGTCGAAGGAGTCCATGGGCTGGGCAAAAATGGCGCGATGCGTCGGCCCTCCGCCGCGTCCAACCGTGCCGCCGCGGCCGTGGAAGAGCCGCAGTTTCACGCCTGCGTCGCGGGCCACAACGTGCAGGTCGCGATGCGCGCGGAAGATCTCCCACGTGCTGGTCAACATGCCGCCGTCCTTGTTTGAATCGGAGTAGCCCAGCATGATCTCCTGCCAGTGATCCCAGGTTGCCATCAGCTTGCGATAGTCCGGCCGCGCCCACAGCTCCCGGCACACCGCCGGAGCCTGCCGCAAATCGTCAATCGATTCAAACAGCGGCACGGGCATCAAACCTGGATCTCGTCCCGAGCCTTCGACCTTGACCCCGCCCAGCCGCGCCAGCCGCACCACTGCCAGCACATCCTCCACCGTCGCCGCGCCACTGATCACGTATTGNNTGCTGCCTGATATCGAGCGTATGCAGGTGCAGCCCAAACGTGCGCACCTGCAATATCAGCGGATCCACCAGCGTCCGTGCAATCCGCAGCCCACGATTTTCAGCCAGTGACGCCCGCAGCGTCTCCAGATCGTCAAGGAACTCCTCCACCGAGCAGTAAGCCGGCAACACCTGCGCCAGTTGTTCCTGCCCCTGCGCCAGCGTGTAAGAAGTCACCGGCAGAGGGGCGCCTGCTGGCCCAGGATGCTCCATCGTCCTCAGGACCCGCGCCTTCACGCAGATAATGAACCGCCGATAGTACTCGAACTCGTACTGCTCGCCGAACACCTGCGCCTCGGGCGTGTGCACCTGCGCGACGTACGCCTCCAGCCGCTGCAGCAGCGCCACGCTCACCGGCCTCTGCTGTGCGCTCGTGGTCAGCAGGTCGATAATCTCCTGCAATTGCCGCTGGTAGTAGAGAAGCAGATGGCCGCGCGCCAGTTGAATCGAGTCCCGCGTCACCTGCGGCGTCACAAAAGGGTTGCCGTCCCGGTCGCCGCCGATCCACGAGCCGAATTGCAGCACCAGCGGCAGTGCCAGCGCCTCAATCTCCAGCCCATACGACGCCTGAAGCGCCTCCGAGATCTCGCGGTACAAGCTGGGCAATGTCTCGAAGATCGAAACATCGTAGTAGTCCAGCCCCATCTTGATCTCGTCGTACACCGTCGGCCGGCGCGACCGCACCTCATCCGTCTGCCACAGGCTCGTAATCTCCGCCAGCACCAGTTGTTCCAGCCGTGCCAGGTCCTGCTCAGGCACGGGAATCCGATCCAGCGTGGCCAGGAAATCCCCAATCCGCCGCCGCTTGAACATCACCGACCGCCGCGCCACCTCCGTCGGATGCGCAGTGAACACGGGAACAATCAGCACGCGCTTCAGCCAATCCAGAGCCTCGTCCGCGCCGATGCCCACCCGCCGCATCGCCGACAAAGTCCCGGCCAGCGACCCGCGCTGCCGTCCAGCCTGCCCGCTCAGCCGCAGCGCAATGCGCCGCCGCTTGCGATGATTGGTTTCTGCCAGATTGATGAGCTCAAAGTAGAATGCAAAGGCCCGCGTCAGCAGGATGGCTTGCTCGACGGGAAGCGCATGTACCAGTTCAAGCGCATTAGCCGCGTGCCGCGCAGCCTCTTCGTCCAGTCCGTGCGCTTCGGCNNTCTTCGCCGGCCTGCTCGCGCAGCACCTCGCCCAGCAGCATGCCCAGCGACCGCACATCGCGCCGCAGCGGAGCTTCCTTCAGGTCGCCGCTCTGCGCTTCAAGTTCAGCCAGCCGCTGCGACCAGCTCTCGGGATTCCACAATAAAGCCATCGTATTTCGATTATGCACGACGACCTATAAAGACTGTCTTATCGGCCAACTCGAAGGGATTTCAACCACCCATGAAAATGCATGGTGTTCGCTGAACGACCAACGAAAGCACCCCGCCATCCTGAGCGGACAATGAAAACTGATTGTCATTCGCTGGGCGGGACAGCGGCGTCACGAACTGCGGCGGCGGTGAGAGTGCAGGATGCGGTGCGGTGAAAAGGTCCACTCCCTGAGAGGACCAGTGTCTACGTGGATGAATTGACTTTTAGGGTAATAACCCACGCCGCCAGCGCCGAGTGAAAGCGCAGCGTCCCGCAACTCCACCACTGGAATGCCAGGAACCCGGATATCGAGCGCATTGCCTTCGATATGCTGTGAGTGTTCGGCTGCGTTCGTGGTTCCACTCTCGCGCAGAGCATCGTTCGTCTCCTTTGTTCGGTAGCCGCAAAGAATCTCGATGACGCTGGTCGGTCGATTCAACTTCGCTAACATCGTGTGGAGCACGTCGAAAGTGCGGGGATCGTAGCTCTTGACCTCGTCGTTGTGGCTGTCCCGCAGGAAATGGCTGAGTTGGTCGAGAGCATCGGGGATATATGTATCGCCGACCCGGTAAATGACGTCGATGATCTCGCCACCCTGCCGCGCGAGCTTGAGCTCATACTTCTGGCCATCCTCCGGCGCATCTTCGTCGGAGATGAAACCCATGCCAGGCAGGCCAATGTTCTTGAGCATGTGCCTCATCGCGTGGAGACGAGGGTGCCCGTGGTGCTCGGCGCTGCGCGCGCTGGCCATTGGCCCAAGAGCGACCAGCACAACAAGGGCAGTGAGTGTGCAAAGAGGACGGGCAGAGGCGAGGCGACGAAGGTACGTTGCGAAACGCAGTGGCAAAACGGCAAGACTCCTGAGTTTTATTCGAAGCAGCGGCCCGTGGCACATCCCTCATGCAGGCAATAGCGGGGCCAATAGGCCCGACAGCGCGAGGCGGTTCATTGCTAAACGTGAGCTATTATGCTCAATTCTACTGGATCCACCCCCTTCCCGTCTAAGGCAAGCTGATTTGTCCCCGGGGCTTGGGTTTGGCTCTACCGCGGGAGTTTTGCCGATAATTTCGCCTCATGAGATCGGAAAACACCCTAAAGACACCGTTCCTGCTGCATTTTTCGTCATGTCTACCGCGATTTTCAACCGGTTGACAAGGGCCGCTTAAGACACTGCGGCCTGCCCACCCAGTTGCGTCATCAGCTCTTCCCACTCAGCCGTGAATGTCTCTAATTGCGCGCGCAGATCCTCAGCCAGCTTCGTCAGCCGCTCCGTCTCCGCCGCCGAAACATAAACGCCCAACTGCTCCTCGGTGTGGCGGATTGCCGACTCAATCCGCGGCGTCTCTTCTTCCAGAAAGGCGCAGCGTTCCTCCATCTGCTTTTGCTTGATTGGATTGAGGCGGCGCGTGCGGTCTTTGCCCGAAGAATCCTCCGCTGGGACTTCAATCACCGCAGCCGGCGCAGCCTTCGCAGTCTGCTGCGCCTGAACCCTTGGCATTGCCTCTTCGAAAGCGCTGCCGGCTGCAATCCCCTCTTTACGCCGCAGGTAGTCCTCGTAGTTACCCTCGTAGCTGATCACCGTGCCGCCTTCCACTTCCATCACCCGCGTAGCCAGCCGGTCAATAAAGTAGCGGTCGTGCGAAACGAAAACCACCGTACCTGAAAAGGCTGCGATGGCCTCAAGCAGCACGTCCTTGGCGCGCATGTCCAGGTGGTTGGTGGGCTCGTCGAGAAGCAGGAAATTCGACGGCGAAACCAGAATCCGCGCCAGGGCGTAGCGGTTGCGCTCGCCGCCGGAGAGCACGCCGATGGTTTTGAAAACGTCGTCCTCGGAGANNTCGCCGCCGGAGAGCACGCCGAGCGGTTTGAACACGTCGTCGCCGGAGAAGAGGAAGCAGCCCAGCAATGAGCGAAGCGCCTGCTCCGGCACTTTGAGCGCGGCCTGGCTGATGTCGTCCAGCATCCGCGCGTCGCCATTCAGCACCTTGTACTGGTCCTGCGCAAAGTACTCGCTGACGACGTTGTGGCCCAGCTTCACCTGGCCCGCTGTCGGAGCTTCGTCGCCGGTCAGCAGTTTAATCAGCGTCGACTTGCCCGCGCCGTTCACGCCGACCAGTGCCACCCGGTCGCCGCGCTCAATTGTGAACCGCACGTCCTTGAGCACATGCTTGGCGCCGTAACTCTTCGCCAGCCCTTCAGCCTCAACCACAGTGCGCCCCGAAGGCGGCGGCTGGGGAAACTTGAAATGAATCACCGGCTCTTCTTCGGGAATCTCGATTCGCTCGATCTTTTCCAGCTCTTTGATGCGGCTTTGTACTTGTTTTGCCTTGGTGGCCTGAGCGCGGAAGCGGTTGATGAACGCCTCCAGATGCTCGATCTGGATGCGCTGATTACGGTAAGCGGCCTCGAGCTGCGTCCGCCGCTCGTCTTTCTGGCTGAGGTATTTGGTGTAGTTGCCCTGATAGATATTCAGGCGCTTGTTCCATATCTCCACCGTGCGATCGATCGTCACATCGAGAAAATACCGATCGTGCGAGATAAGGATGTAACCGAAGGGATAAGTCCTGAGATAGTCCTCGAGCCAGTTACGAGTTTCAAGATCCAAGTGGTTGGTGGGCTCATCGAGCAGCAGCAGATTGGGCTTGGCCAGCAGCAGCTTGGCCAGTGCGATGCGCATCTGCCAGCCTCCGGAAAACTCATCCGTCTGCCGCGCCCAATCCTCCTTGCCGAAGCCGAGCCCTGTGAGCACGCTACCCACCTGCGCGTCGAGTGCGTAGCCGTCCAGCGCGTGAAACCGCTCCTGCTGCATGGAATAGCGCTCCGCAGCCGCTTCATATTCGGGGCCAGCGTGATCGAGAACAGCCAACTGCCCGGCCAGATGCTCGATCTCCTTTTCCATATCGCGCAGCTCGTCAAAGACTGTCAGGCACTCTTCAAAGACACTGCGCCCGGTGAGCCGCAGCCCCTCCTGCGGCAGGTAGCCGATGCTCATGCCACGGGTCTGCTGCACCTGGCCGTAGTCCAGCGTCTCAAGGCCGGCGAGCACCTTCATCAGCGTGGATTTGCCGGTCCCATTGGCGCCCACCAAAGCGGTCTTTTCGCGCGCCCGGATCAGCCAGTTGGCTTCAAGAAACAGTACGCGGGGGCCAAACCGCTTTCCGGCATTTTGCAAAGTTAGCATTCACGACTATTCTCGCAGAGCTGCTTCCGCACACTCAGCGACGCCTATTAAGGGCCGAATCTCAACCGGCGCAAAAAACGCCTTCTGTTTTGCCGATAATTACACTACGAAGGCGCACAATTGGAACTATGGATACCAGCGCGGAATCCACCCGGCTACGCGAAACGCAGGCGAAGCGAGCATTTCCCGCAGCAAATCTATTCGCACTCCGGGGGTCCGACGCAGAAAAATGGGCCAATTCGATTTTGCCTAATCTTCGCCTTTATCCACCCTAAGTCATACCAATTCAATAAGATATGCGGGTCTCTTTTCGTTCGCCTTCTCATCGCCTCATCGCATCAATCGGCTCTCAGGCTTGACTCGCTTCCTGTGAGAGATTCAGGTTAGAGGGAACGGAACGTTTGTTCTATCCAGCGACCTCCACAAACCGATTCATCTTCTCTTCCTGTCTCTCGATCGACTCAACCAGTTTGAACTGCGTACGGCATCGGTCCAGGTTGTGCCCGTCACGATGCACCTTATAGTAGGTGTCGCCCTGAAGAAAGTCGGTGAGAAAGCGCATGCCGATTTCAAACGTGATTAGCTTTCCTGAAAATGCGAGGAGATGTTTTTCCTCTTTGGTCAGGAATTCGCCCGCAGAGCTTAGATATCCGCGAACCAGCGCTTCGAAGAAATCAAACTGCATTTCGACGCGTGAGAGGTCGCGCTCATCTTCCGCTGCGGGACTGGTTGCCGTCCGCACCATGTCGCCAAAGTCATAGGGCGCAAGGCCGGGCATGACGGTGTCGAGATCGATGACGCAGATTCCTTCGTTTGTGGCGTCGTCGAGCAGGACATTGTTGATCTTGGTGTCGTTATGCGTGATGCGTTCCGGAAGATTCGCATCGAGCAGCTTGGCCGTAATGGATTGCCGCGAGAGAGCAAATTCAATCTCCGGCATTGCAACAATCGCACGGCCAGCGGCATCGGATTCGATTTCGCGTACGAGCGCCGCAAACCGTAGGGGCGTGTTGTGAAACTCCGGAATGGTGTCGTGCAAACGCGGCAATGGTAGCGTGGTAAGTTGCTGCTGGAATCGTCCAAATGCGCGGGCAGCCTGAAACGCCTGATCCGGCGAATCGAGGGAATCGAACGAGCGAGCACCTTCGATGAAACGGTACATGCGCCAATACGCGCCAATGGAGTCTTCATGCCAGGCGCGGCCATCGACAGTGGGAATCAACGTAAGCACGCGCCGATCTCGGTCGGGTTCGCCTTCAACTTGCTTCGCGAGGTGTGCCGTGACCCGCTCAATGTTCTGCATGAGCGCGACGGGGCGGGTGAAGATGCTGGTGTTCATTCGCTGCAGGAGAAAGCGAAGCGGCTTGCCTGCCTCTCGAACAACGACACGCCAGGATTCATTGATGTGTCCGCTGCCGAAGGGCTCAGCAGAAACGAATTCACCAGAAACCTGAAACTGGCGAACGACACTCCCGATTTGGCGGCCAGAGCTCATGACCAGAGCTTTCGCGGGTAGGAATCCGCTTCTACGAGGCTGCCGATTGCATGAGAGACACACGGGCGATCTTCGCGGTAGGTGACGCCGAACCACGCACTGCGGGAGCGCAGGACCTTGACTCGAACCTGGCCTTCGGCAACCAGCCGATTCACCGCCTTGGGCAGGTAGCATTCCGCTTTCAAATCAGTTCCATTGCAATCAAGGAACTCTTCAAACAGTTGGCGCAATTGGGGGAAGACCCGCGGCGTGAATCCCCACATGTTCATTGAAACGGTTTCGTCGCCGGTAAGACTTGTTACTTGTCCTTTGCCATCGGTGTTTCTGGCATGGTCGCCAACGCGTTCAATGCAGGTGAGCTCTTCAATTCCGTCAAGGTAGCCTTTTGGATTGCAACGGCAAACGCCGCGCGCGACCGATCCAAAGTCGGAGAGCGTTTCGCGCAAAACAAATCCCACCGTTGCGTAATCGGGCGTACTTGAATGCAAATGCTGGGCCAACACGCGGTAACTCTCCGCGCCATAGAAATCGTCGGCATTGATGACAGCGAACGGCTCATCGATGATGCCGGCGGCCATGAGAACGGCGTGCGTGGTGCCCCAGGGCATGGACCGGCAGGACGGAACCGAGAAGCCCGGCGGCAACTCGTCCAGTTCCTGGAAGACATATTCGACGGGAATGCGCGCTTCAAATCGAGATCCAATCGACTCTTTGAAGGGCTGCTCAATGTCCCGGCGAATGACGAAGACGACTTTGCCGAAGCCGGCGCGCAGTGCGTCGTAGATCGAATACTCAAGGATGGTTTCGCCGCCGGGCCCAACGGGATCGATCTGTTTCAAACCGCCGTAGCGGGTGCCCATGCCGGCGGCCATGATGAGAAGCGTTGGAGAGGACATTCGTTCCTTCCGATCATACGAACGCGCTTACGGCGCTCGTTCCGGAGTCAACTCAAGCGTGAGCACCTCGAAGGGAGCGAGTTGAAAGTCGTTCACAGATTGCGCGTAAAGCTCGATTGCGGGGCGGCTTGCATCGGACTTCCAAGGACTTCTTGCAGAATAGTTCTGTGCGGCTCCGGGAGGCAATTCAAGAGCATCCCGCAGATTGATGCGCATGGTTTGCGGCTTAGCGCTGGGGTTGCGCAGCACCAGGATGGCCCTTTTTCGCGACCATGAGGCCCACCCGTAGACTTCGAGCCAGGCAGGGTTGCCACCGATCCAATGCGTGTCTTTGAGTACGCTTGCATTGGCACGCGACCATTTCGCAGCTTCGGCCAGGTCGTCCCAGTTGGCCTCGGTCAGCAGCGATGGCGTGATGTACATTTCCTGAAGTTGGGTGCCTGTGCCGAAGTATGAGCGGACTTCATTGCGGAAGTCGTTGCTTGGGTCTGAGTTGAGTTGCTTGTGATGCTGGGCATAGATCAGGCCATGAAGCATCAGGGAATTCAGCGGAAACAGAGGGCCGTTTTGCACGATGCGCCGATAGGTGTCCGCATCACGATAGGTAATCCAGCGCTCGCGATACGGTCCGACCCCGGCCGTCCAGTCGTCCTCTCCGCCGCGCCAGATCGAGTCTGCATACATGAGCCAGAACGGGGACGGCCACGTTCCGGTTGTGAGATTGATGAAGAGGTCCGGCCTGGCTGCGCGCAGTTCTCCGATGAGATGGATTGCCGCGGCGAAGTCGCTGTCGAACTGGCTGCCCTTGAAGACCGAGTTGGCGTTGCCTGTGCCGTCGAATTTGAATTGATTCACTCCATATTGGCGAATCATATCCAGGCAAACGTCTCTGAATCCCGCGTAATAGCGGGGGCCGGAAAGCGCGTATCCATCGTCGACGATCTCATAACCGGCGGCCTTGCCAAAAGTAATCCGCTCCCGCTTTGGCTCGGAGTAGCCGCCCCACGGGGACATCCAGACGCCGGGATCGGCGCCATATGTTTCTGCGGCCTGCTTCACCCTCGCGAAGCCGTTGGGAAAGCCGCCGTTAAACTTCCAAAGCGAACTGTGATTGTCCCAACCGTCATCGAAGAGAAACGAGTCGAGTGTGACGCCGCGCTTTTGAGTCAACTCGCGCCCGAAGGCATTGACGCGATCAAGTGCGTCCGCCTCACCGTATGGAGTGAAGTAGCCTAGATCGTACCAGGAGTTGTAGTGAAGAAATGTGCGGTAAGGATGAGCGCGTTCGCGTTCCAGATAGGCGAGGAAGTCGCGCCGCATCTGGCCCTTGCGCGCAACGCCAATCACCGACGAATAGGTAACTGCCTGGCCTGCGCGAAGCGGCAGATCGCGGTCAATCCATGCGGTGGCTCGGCCTGCGGTAACTGTACTTTGTGAAAGCGGATGCTCAAGGCCCATGAAGAGATTGCCGGCAATGATAGGTGAGCCGTCGACAGTTCCGCTGACATGCGCGCCTGGCAGCGGCAAATCGACGAGTTGAACGCGGCTGATGGGCAGGTCATGGGCGCCAGCTGTAAGAGTGAGAAGCTGGCGAAAATAGGATGAGCCGTCAAGCAGGATCAACGACCAGGTGAAATGCAACGAATGGTCGACGGTTTCAAGCGGAATGTCCAACTGGACACCGCGGAGTCTTTCGGCAAGGCGGGATGCGTCGGGACGCGGAAGGAGCACATGGTTTGTGGGCTGGCCGTCCAGCTCCAGATTGGTGGCGTTGTAGATTGTGCCGTCGGTCAAGAGGATGGCGAAGGGCGTTGCAATGGGCAACTCGGTTTTGTGGAGACGGTCATCGAAGACGAGGCCACTGAACTTTTCGCCGGTTATGGTGAGCGTCAAGCCGAGGTTGCAGTTTTCCAGGAGGAAGCTATTGACTGTCTGAGTTGAGGTCACGTGGCCGGTCCCGAGGCACTCCGTGGCGGCGCGCACGGATTTTGGCATGGCGAGCGCTGCCAGAATGACAAGGACCGCTGCCAGTGCTTTTCGAAATTGACCTTGAGAGTGCATGCCGTTCCTCTTCCAAGCGATCTGGATTGTGATTGTATCCGTCCTGGTCGTAGTATCTCGAATCAGGTGAACCCTACACCCATGGATTTGGCGAGCTGACGACAATCCTGTGATTCGTGAGGGTGCTTCATTCCCTGCGCGGAGGGCACCACGGAGAATTCGAGTACGATGGTGAGGCAGTGGCCTGGGGTGTCAAGGTGCAACATTGATGACCAAGGCACCTGAAGTGCGAAAATGGCTCCTGACGGACCCTGTGGCGACGGTCAGAGTTGATTAGTGTGGTCCTGGGGCATGCAACGCCGCCGGATGAAGCCAGGCGCGAAGGCTGTCAGAATCGGAACGAGGTGCAGAAATGCTCCAAGCTGTGCCTTGACGAACAACTATAAGCGATTGTAATTCATATGCTTATGGAAAAATTGGGCCTGTAGCTCAACGGTTAGNNCATAATCCCTTGGTTGGGGGTTCAAATCCCTCCGGGCCCACCATCGAACCAACAGTCGGCAGCCTCTCGATGCTGTCTTCACAGGATTGCCGGGTTCGGATTCCGATCGACTCTTCCTGTCTGCGCGTCAGTATGGCGCGATCCACAGCTTTCGCTAGAACTTTTGCGTTCGACCCTCCGATGAGCTTGATCGTGCCAGTTCGAGCACCCGAATTATGTCGCGCCCAACCGCGGCTGTAACGTCGAGTTCTGTCCTTCCCTGAACCGCGTCACGGACATTCGCATAGAATCCACGATAGTCTCCTAATTCTGTGCGGACGCGCGTCTTCACTAAGGTTCCCGGGGTGGCCAGCGAAGGAGCAACAGTTAGCTCACCCCACATTTCTTCGTTCTCCACCAGCCATTCCCCTTCACCCAGCTTCGGCACCTTCGCGCCCGCCACCAGTGCCGGTTCCTGGGGATCGACGCCATGCTTCCTGAAGCTGCCCGCGGTTCCGTGCAGCAGGAAGCGAGGCGCCGGATCACAAGCAAGGAGACTCGACCGGCACCAGTAGATGAGGCCGTTATATCCCAAAGCAATATCAAAAGCATCCTCAATCTTCGAGTCATTCCGATCCGTTCGCACACTTGCCGTCACCGTCTTTGGCGGACCAAACAGCGCGAATGCCTGATCGACCAAGTGCGGCGCCAAATCGAAGAGGAGCCCATTTGCGGGGCCTTCCGATTCTTTCCAGGTTCCTTCCCGGAGCAGCGGCCGATAGCGGTCAAAATGCGACTCGGCGGTTACGAGCCGTCCGAGATCCCCGTTCTGGAGGAGTTTCCTCACCGTCAGGAAGTCGCCATCCCAGCGGCGGTTATGAAACGGCGCCAAAACGAGGCCCGACTTTTGCGCCAGGTCGATGAGCTGGCTGGCCTGGTGACTTGAACCCGCGAATGGCTTGTCGATGACGACGTGCTTGCCCGCTCTGAGCGCCTGGGTGGCCAGGTCGTAGTGCGTCTCATTCGGAGTTGCCACCACCACGAGCTGAATGCTGGGGTCGCTGAGCAGTTCCTCGACCGACCGGACAATCGTTGCGCTGGGATAGGCTTTGGCTGCTTCATCCCCTTTGCGCTGGACGATTGTCCTAAGGGCAAGGCCCGGCACTGCGGAGACAAACGGGCAATGAAACACCTTTGCCGCCAAGCCGAAACCGATCACCCCTACGCCAATTTCATCTTCCATCTTCAAGGCCTCTGAACCCTGATATCAGTATCAATGCTCGCGCGTCCCCTTATACTCGACCAAGAGCATGTCGACGCACCTGGACACAATTCTGGCAACGACGCGGAGCGCGGTGGCTGCGGCGAAGGCGCGTGTGCCGGTCGCGGAATTGGAGCGAAAAGCGGCGTTGCACGAGCCACGCGGCTGGGCTTCGGCTTTGCGGCGACAGGCCACAATGGGGCCGGCGGTGATTGCCGAGATCAAGAAGGCTTCGCCGTCGAAGGGGCTGATTCGCGAGGAGTTCGATGTGGCGTGGCTGGCAGGGCGCTACCAGGCGGGCGGAGCTGCGGCGCTTTCTGTATTGACCGATGAGCCGTATTTTCAGGGTAGTCTGCGGAATCTGGAGCTGGCTTCGGAGGCGGCGGGGTTGCCGTGCCTGCGCAAGGACTTTACGGTGGATGAATACCAGATCGTGGAGGCTCGCGCGCACCGGGGCGATGCGATTCTGTTGATTGCCGCGGCGTTGACCGATGCGGAACTCCGGCGTCTTTCCGAAGTCGCTCACGGATATGCGCTTGACGTGCTGGTGGAGGTGCATACGGCCGGGGAGCTTGACCGGGTTCTGGATACACTGGGCGAGACCGGCGCGGACGCGGTCGGCGTGAACAACCGGGATTTGAAGACTTTCGATGTCAGACTCGAAACTTCGCTTGAGTTGGTGGAGGGGATACCGGCGACTGCGGTACGCGTGGCTGAGAGCGGGATTGCGACGGCTGACGATCTGGTGCGGCTGAGAGCGGCGGGGTTTGATGCATTCTTAATCGGCGAAAGCCTGATGCGGAAAGCTGACCCTGGAGCCGCGCTGGCAGAGTTGCTGGCGGGAGTTGCGGCGGCGCGATGAGCGTGTGGATCAAGATTTGCGGCAATACTTCGCTGGAGGACGCGCGGCTGGCTGTCGAGGCCGGAGCCGATGCGGTGGGGTTTGTGTTTGCGGCGAGCCCGCGGCGCGTGACGGCGGCGCAGGTAGCAGCGATTATGCGGCATCTTCCGGAGACGGTGGAAAAGATCGGCGTGTTTGTGGGCGCGGACCTTGAGGGAATTGAAGCCGTGGTGCGCGAGGCGGGACTCACGGGCGTGCAACTGCACTTTGCGGCGGACCCGGAGCTGCCCGAAGAACTGCACGCGCGATTGGGACGCGAACTACGCATATTGCGAGTACTGCATTTTGACGCGGAACATCTTGCGGGAATCGCTACGCAACTTGCCGATTATGCGCACGATCCGCATGTGGATGCGGTGCTTGTCGATTCGAGGACGGCTGCGGCCGTGGGTGGCACGGGCGTGGCCTTTGACTGGGCTGCGGCACGGCTCACGCTCTTTCACGGACCGGAGATTCATGGTCCGCAGAATCGCCTGGTCGCGGCGGGCGGACTGAATCCGGAGAATGTGGCGGAGGCGATTGCGACGCTGCGGCCGTGGGGCGTGGATGTGGTCTCGGGCGTGGAGGCTGCGCCGGGGCGCAAGGATCCTGAGAAGGTGAGGGAGTTTGTCGCTCGGGCGCGCGCTGCTGGTCGGAATCGGGTAAGCAGTCGTCAGTGATCAGTGGACAGTGACGAAGGGCAGTGAACAAGTGAAGAAGTGAAAGAGTGAACGGGTGCGCAATGGGCTGTGGGTGCTGAGCCGTGAGCAGTGGGTATTGTCCAGCCTTCAGCGG
>PMWR01000249.1:1862-4082 GCA_003166055.1 Acidobacteriaceae bacterium | reverse complement strand
AGAGAAAAGTGCTCTGTCCGGATGGGCGACAATCCAACCGGAGACTTGCCCATAATCCGGCAGCGATTCCGGACGTTCGAAGGCGTGAGGTGAGTGTTCGCTGAAGCTATCGCGACATGTTGAAATCCACAATTGCTTAATCGACTCCAAAATCGAAAACGTTGGCCCGGGTCTGGGTGGACACGAATTGATAATGGATAGCCGCCGCCGATTCCTCCTCGGTGAACGCGTATTCGCCAGGGCTCAATTGGACGCTTGGTGTCACTCTGAACGCATGCGCGCGGATTGCCTCGGATGTAAAACTGACCGCCCACTTGTCGGGCCCGGGCTTCTCATAATTGGAAGTACCAACCCAGTGGAACTCTGCTACGGTTGCTTCTCTGTGGTCTAGCTTTACCTCAACCTTGCGCAAACTGAACTCCTCCCTCGGATTTTCGGAGCCGACCGCAAAGCCCACGGTGCCCGATTGCGGGAAGTAGATGTAAAACTCTGGTCTGTTTCCACTTGCACGAAGAGCGGCGCGGGTGCCAGGCAAATCCGCTATCATCCTGTTCCCAGACATGCCCATCGACATCGCGTTTCCAATCGTATGGGAGGGCCTCAACTGCATATTTGGCTGTTTTAGCAACACCATGGTCCTGCTTCCATCATGATTGGTTGTCATCATGTATATTCCGGGTTCGTGCTCGGACATTGGATCGTTGGGGTCCTGCGCGGGCTGGCGAACCGGGGAAACGGAGCTCGATGCGGTGCTCGATGCCGGAGCGCCTTTGAGCAAGACGGCAGAGACGACTTTGTCGCTCGCGCCCTGTGCCTTTAATGCAATTATCCCGTCCACAGAGGTGTCAAATATTCCCGGCGACGCGTTGATCGTCGAGATTATCAGGTCGTCCGACAGGCCTGCTCTCACTAGCTTGATCACTGAGTCATTGTTGAGGGCCTGCTGAGCCGCAAGCACAGTGCACAATGCGAGCGCTGTGACCGTGATACAGATGTTGCGCATAGGGCGTTTCCTCCCCCCCCGCTCGTTCAGTACTACCTCGTGGTGTCCCCAATTCTAAGAGCCTTGAGGAAGCCTTCATCGCTGGCGATGGCCTCGGCCAAATTCGTGACTGCTAGGTTCTTAGGTACGCGCCAGTACCCACTGCCCGACTCCTCGCCCCAACCCGGGAAGACCTTTTCGTAAAGTATGTGTCCGCCGTCATCTTCAAACCTGAGGTCAGTGCTGACCTCCACCGCAACCGACCAGTGACCAAGGCCCCCATGCTTCATTACCTTCGTTTTGACCGTCAAGAGATCGACAGTAAGTTTGCAGCAGTGGGGCTCTGTGTCAGCCACGTGACGGAGCCCTTTCTTGGAAAGCGCCTCGATCAGCCCATTGCGAATGTCCCCGGAAATCTCATCATATTTATCGCTCGCCCTTTCAGGGCCAAGCCAGATTTTCTTGTCTGAGTGCACATATTCGAGAGTGTAACCCGTCCTGTTACTTTGGATTCCTGTGTTTGAACCATCCGTTTTCCGCGGCGATAGCCCCTTCGCCAGCACTGCGGACACCACCTTCTCGCTGGCGCCTGCGTTCTTGAGAGCAGCGATCCCGTTGGCGGAGATGTCGTACGCTCCAGGCTTTGCACTGATGGTGGAGACAATCAAGTCCTCCGAGATCCCGGCCTTGACAAGCCGGACGACCGCGTCGTTGTCTAGCGTTTGCTGCCCGGCTAGAAAGGCGCAGATTGCCAGGGACAGGATGGCTAAAAGGCTCTTGCGCATGCAGCTTCTCCTTACATTTGAGGCCCGCAACGACCGCGATTTTCTCTCTCGCTCAACCCTTTCAAATGTTAAGGCTCTTTCCAGGAATTGCAAGATCAATCTGGCGTTCACGTTGGTGGCCGAGACGATTGCGTTTGGAAACTGAGTCCCCTGTTCGGTCAGTATTGCCATCGCCGAGTTCACCTTGCACGGCCGCCGTAGCCCATGTAAATCCTTGCCAGTTCGCGCCAAATAGCCGAGGCTCGAATTACGGCCCTTGGAGGCTGCTTCCAGGGGTTCCGGTCGTATTACCGCCAAGCCGGCGGCTGCTCTCTCGCCGCAGCCCAAACTCACAACAACCCGCAATCAACCGATTTACCCGCTCCCGGCGGCGAATTCGCCGGTATTGACTCCCAATCCCACCAACTGGTACACCGTCTCTCCTCCACGGGTGCATACTGAAGCATAGGCCGC
>PMWR01000249.1:0-1817 GCA_003166055.1 Acidobacteriaceae bacterium | reverse complement strand
ATTGCCGACGCCGGCGTGTTCTATCCCATCACGCCCTCCACCGAGGGTGGCGAGCTCTTCCAGCAGGCCTACGCCGAAGGACACCTCAATGTCTTTGGCCACAACACCATCGCCATTGAAACCGAAGGCGAACACGCGGCCCAGGGTGGCGCCATCGCCCACTCCGTCTGCGGCAAGCGCGTCGTCAACTTCACATCGGGCCAGGGCGTCGTCTACGGCGTCGAGCAGTATTACCACGCCCCCGGCAAAGGCTCCACCATGGTGCTCGAGGTCGGCGCCCGCGCCCTCACCAAGCACGCCCTCAACGTCCACTGCGGCCACGACGACATCTACGCCGCACTCGACACCGGCTGGATCATGCTCATGGGCAAGGACGCGCAGCAGGCCGCCGACCAGGCCCTCATCCTGCGCCGCGTCACCGAGCTCTCGCTTACCCCCGGCATGAACATCATGGACGGGTTCCTCACCACCCACCTCGAGCGCACCTTCTATAAGCACGAGTCGGAGCTGATCCGCGAATATCTCGGCTCGCCCGAAGACATCATCGACTGCCCCACTGAAGCGCAGCGCGTTCTCTTTGGACCCACCCGCCGCCGCGTTCCCAAGATGATGGACCTCACCAACCCCATACTCCTCGGCCCCGTTCAGAACCAGGAACACTACATGAACGGCATCGTCGCGCGGCGCAACAACTTCGCCGAGCCGATTCTTGATTTTCTCGAAGCCGCCTACAAGGACTTCGGCGACCTCACCGGCCGCCATTACGGCCTCATTTCCAAGTACAAAACAGACGACACCGACACCGTCTTCGTCTCTCTGGGCTCGGCCGCTGAAAATATCGAAGCCGCCGTCGACTACCTCCGCGAAACCCGCGGCGTTACCGTCGGTTCCATCCATGTCAACGTCATCCGTCCCTTCCCTGAAGCAGCCATCGTCGCCGCCCTCAAGGGCAAGAAGAACGTCATCATATTGGAGCGCACCGACGAAGCCCTCTCCGGCGACAACCCGCTCGGCCGCGACATTCGCACCGCCCTCTCCAAGGCCATTCAGACTGAAGGCCGCGCCGCTCAGGAAGGCCTGCCGCCCATCACCCTCGACGAGCTGCCCAAGATCTACTCCGGCACCTACGGCCTCGGCTCGCGCGATTTCCGCCCCGAACACATCATTGGAGCGTATGAGTTCGCCACCGCCGGCCGCGCCCGCAAAGACGGCAAAACCGCGGCCGACGGCGTCAGCTTTATCGTCCTCGGCATCGACCACCCCTACGCCGTATGCGGCGATGAAACCCCCTCGCTGCTCCCCGAAGGCGCAGTCGCCGTTCGCTTCCACTCCATCGGCGGATGGGGCGCCATCACCACCGGCAAAAACCTCGGCGCCATCATCGGCGACTTGAACGACCTCCTCTATGACCGCGACGGCCTCAAGGACGACTACGGCAACCCCAAGGAAGTCATCCATGTCAGCGCCAACCCCAAGTACGGCTCTGAGAAGAAGGGTTCGCCTACCAGCTACTTCATGGTCGCCGCCAAAGACCGCATCCGCGTCAACTGCGATCTGCGCCACGTCACCGTCGTTCTCTGTTGCGATCCGAAGGCCTTCACCCACTGCAACCCGCTCGACGGCATGGCCCCCGGCGGCGCACTGATCTGGGAATCCGACGAAGAAGGCGAGCAGGCCTGGGAGCGGCTCCCCCTCTGGGCCCGCAAGCAGATCATCGATAACAACATCCGCGTCTTCACGCTGCCCGGCTTCGAAATCGCGAAGAAAGCCACCGACCGCGGCGACCTCCAACTCCGCATGCAGGGCAACGCCTTCCT
>PMWR01000120.1 GCA_003166055.1 Acidobacteriaceae bacterium | reverse complement strand
TCGAGTCCCAGCGAGCTCACCACACCTCCCGGCCGCGGTTCCCCACCTCATTTTGATCGGTTTTCTGGGCACGGGGAGACTGCGCCACGGAAGGCAGAACCTCAGGGGCTGAAGCCCAGCCTTCATCCTCTCGGGATGATCGTCGGGGTTAAAACCCCGACCTACCACGCCCGGCCAATCGCTCCGAAGGAGCTAGCGCTGCTGGCTGGTGGGCGGCTGGGGGATGTCCATGACCTTGTAGCCATCGGGCATTTTGAAGAGGGCGGGGTCAGGCTCGACGCGATCGACGTTGCTCAGTTCGGTGGTGATGGTTCCGCTGCGCGGGTCGCTGCTGGTCTGGCGTACCGTGTAGTTCAGTTCCGGCGAGGTCCAGGTCTCAGAGACTACGGTGATATCGCGATCGTTGTCGGCGGTTCCGGCGGGAATCACCTGGGTGGTACGGGTTCCAATCACATCGAGGCCGGCGATGTTGTCCTGCGGCAGGGCTTCTGTCTGGATGTTTGCATTGGAAGGTGAAGCAGCTGGTTGGGATGCGGCCAGTCTGGGGTGAGCGGGCGCGCCCGGCGACGGAGGGGGGGCGGATGCGAGGGCGCTTACCATTCCATTGAGCTGCGACTCGGGGAGATGGATCACGGTGGCGAAGTTTGCGGAGGGATTTCCCGAGATCCAGCTGATTGCCGTTCTGTCGACGGGATTCCATACGGACACGATGCGGCCCTGCGCAGCGGCGCTCGACTTGAGCGTTCCCTCAGCGCGCATGCGGCCTTCGGCGTCGCGCCCCAAGCGCACTTCTACGGTGCTTTTGATGATGGTGCCATCAGCCAGTGTCTGTTCATGGACAGTGGTCTGGGTCGCTGAAAAGGGCGCTCCTTTCACCAGGCCTCGGCCGGGAAAACCGGGCATTACCGCGGATACAACCGCGCCGACGACTGGATCGGGATGGTTGGCGATGGAGATGGGAGCCGGTGCTGCGGTGCGTCCCCCTAAATTTGGGAGGGAGACTTGGGCGGCGATGGGCGCGACGGCAAAGGCTGCGAGAAGGGTCCACGAGGCAATGCGCACGAAGGGCTCCTTTACGGCGGACAGGGTAAGTCTACGCTTGGAATTCAGGGAGTTCAAACGCAGCTTTACGACGCACAGGCAGGGATCAGGCGCGGGGCCAGAAATGCTGCTCGGAGCAGGCGCGGAGGCGCTGGGTGGCGTCTTCAGGGGTGATGTCGCGCTGAGGCATGCCCAACATCTCAAAACCGACCATGAATTTGCGAACCGTGGCCGAACGGAGCAGCGGCGGATAGAAGTGGGCGTGGAAGTGCCATTCGGGGTGGTCGGCGCCATCGGTCGGGGATTGGTGGAAGCCCATGGTGTAGGGGAAGCTGGTCTCAAAGAGATTGTCGTAGCGGGTGGCAATGCGCTGGAGGGTTTCGGCGAGACCGTCGCGCTCGGCGGAGGTGAACTCGGGCATGGCGCCGAGGTGGCGGCGGGAAACGAGCAGGACTTCAAAAGGCCAGACGGCCCAGAAAGGGACGATGGCGGCGAAATAGTCATTTTGGAAGATGATGCGCTGGCCTGCTGCCTGCTCGGTTTCAAGGTAGTCGCAGAGCAGACAGTGGCCGGTTTGGGCGAGGTAGTCGTGCTGCGAGGCAGTCTCGGCGGCGGGTTCGTCGGGGATGAAATCGGTGGACCAGATTTGGCCGTGGGGGTGGGGATTGCTGGCTCCCATCATGGCGCCGCGGTTCTCGAAAATCTGCACGTACTGGATGAAGTCTTGGATGCCAAGTTCTTGATATTGCTGGACCCAGGCATCGACGACGGGGCGAATCTCCTGGGGCGTCATGCGAGCCAGGGTGAGCGAGTGGTCGGGGTGGTAGCAAAGGACTTTGCAGAGGCCGCGGGCGGCCTGGGCGAGGAGCAGCGGCGAGGCGGAGAGGTCGGCTTCGGCGGTTGGCGAGGCCGGAAGCAAGTCTGGGAGCAGGGCCGCGTAATCGTTTACAAAAGAGAACACGCTTTGGTAGGCCGGGTTGGCTGCGCCGCCGGCGCGATGGTTGCCGGGGCAAAGGTAGCACTGCGGATCGTAGGAGATGACGGAGGGTGCGGTCTTCTGACTGACTTCACCCTGCCATGGGCGCTGGGTTCGATGGGGCGAAACCAACACCCATGACTGGCGCAGGGGGTTCCAGCGGCGGTGCGGAGATTGACTTGTGCTTTCCATGGTTGCTCCCGGAATCGATTGTAAAGTGTCGGGAGCCGGCACGCGGTTCAGGGCCGCAGATCGAAGGCGGGGCGCAGGGTGCCATCCATGTAGAACGGGACAGAGGTGTGCTCGTGGACGATTTGCCAGGCGCTTCCCTTTCGCTCGAGGCAGAGGGTTTCGCGCATCCAGAAATCGACTTCCCTTTCGGCGCCCTTCTTGGTGCCGGTCATGCGAAGGAAGCCGTGGCAGAAGGCGAGGCCGCCGCTGACCGTGACTTTGAGGTTATGGGGTTCGAGGTTGACGGGAGTGGCCCAACTGTCGAACCAGGCCTGCTTTTCTTCGATGTCGATGCCGTGATGGACGAGGGGCGGGGCGAGGTTGTAGACGGTGGCATCGGGCGCGAAGGGCGCGGCATAGGCGGCGGCGTCTTTCGAATGGTTGGCCTTGAGCATGGTCTCGATGAGGGTGAGGATTTCGGCTTCATCGGTGGTGGCGGGGGCAGCGATTGTGGCTGTGGACATGGTGAAACCTCCTTTGGGTTGGGATTTGGTTTAGGCGGTGGGGATGAGGATTTCGGTGATCAGGCCGTCTTCCGGGATGGTTTTGGGGTCGTTGCCGTAGTGTTCGATGGCGAAGTCGGGGCGGAGCATCATGTTGCTTTTGGAAACGAATTCCCAGACGCGACCGGAGGCCTGCGGCAAGTTGGAGTAGGAGCCGGTGAGGACGAACTTGCTGTATTTTCCGCCGGAGAGGAGTTCATAGCTGAGCTCGCGAGGCAGCGAGACGGGCGGGGCGGCGAGGATGTAGCCGGCGCGGTAGGTGTCCGGCTTCATCTTGTAGAGGGCCATGGCGCCGGTGATCTGGTTGTGCTCCGAGATGAGGGATTCGAGCTGGTGAAGTTCCTGCCAGGCCTGGAAGGCGGTTTGCATGAAAGGGCCGGTTTTCTCGAGGAAGACGTAGTGGGTCGGCGGCCATTGAACGATTTCGGGTTCAAGGGTGAGGTTCATAGGATCTCCTTTGCGGATTTTGGCTGGCTGAAGAGGAGTTCAACGTAGCGGCGGAGGTGGTTGATGCACTCGATGGCAATGGCGGCGTCCTGGAGGGCTTTGGCGAGGATGAATGCGCCCTGGATAGTGGCCTGCGTGTAGAGGGCGAGGCTTTCGGCAGTGAAGCCGCCCTGTTTGCCCTGCTTGATGCCGCGCTCACGCATTGCTGCCTGGATGTCGGGGACGAGGGTGGCGGCGTGGCCTGCGATGCTGTAGCTGCAGGCCTCGCGGAGTTTGGGGTGGGTGCCGTAGACCTCCTGGACCATGGTGCCGACCAGGCAGGTGAAGTCGGGCAGGTCGCCCTGGATGAGGGCTTTGCGCAGGTCGATGTAGGCGAGCAGGCGGTCGACTGGGTCTGGAATGACGGACGCATCGTTGTAGGCCGAGGCGACGAATAGGGCGGTGGTGCGGGAGGTCCAGTATTCGGCGGCGGCGAGGGCCAGCTCTTCCTTGGATTTGAAGTGGTGGAAGAAGCTGCCCTTGGTGAGGGATGCGGCCTTGCAGACGTCTTCAACGCGGGTGGCGGAGTAGCCTTTGGCGCGGATGACGTGGAGGGCTGCGTCGAGGATTTTGGTTTTGGATTCGTGCGTGGGAAGGGTCGAGTTCATGGGTGTACCTACCAGTTGGTATGGAATATACCTACTGGTTGGTATGGTGTCAAGGGATTATTTTGGAGAATATATTGGACGAAGATCTCGACGATTTTCAGCGTGAGTTTCGTATCTTGCGTTTTAGCCAATCCACTAAATCGAGGCCGAGATTCACCAGAACGACGAGGAGAATTGCCACTCCCCAGTACACGGCGCGATCTTTCGTGCTCGTCATGGCGGTTAGGAACTTCCCTTCCTTCTGCGCTCGGTTAGGTACGAATCGCCGGTGATACACCAGGAGCCCGAGAATTCGGGTTACATGATGCTCGATGTGCGCACTGGCGATTACGCAAGCACTATTCCGCATGGTCAAAGATTACGAGGTGTTGCCCCTCGCGTCGTACAGTCCCGTCCTTCTCAACCTGGACCCCAGCCACGCCCGTGATGCTCACGCGGTGAAGCGTCATGGTCTTTCCGTCGGCACTGACCTCGTATTTGTCCGTCCATCCACCAAACGGTGAAATCAGCTCCATGTCAAACGCTTTCACGCTTTGCCGCTTGACGCGCCATGAATCGTTTGTCCCTCTCCCATCCGCGTTAACGGGCTTCACCGTTCCGCCCTTCATATCCGTCACGATGTAATAGTTCGGATTGTAATCATTCGATTGCTTCACATTGAACGTCATCTTGTGGGAACTGCCCTGCACGACGATTGTGATTACTTCACTTTCAACACCAACAACTTCCAATGCGCTCTTGCTTTTATCGAGATTTAGCTTCCAAACTCCGTTTATCGGATCGGATATAGGTTCAGCCTGTCCACATGCAGACTTGGCGGAGATTGAAAGAAGAACAAAGCAGATCAGAGTTCTTACCATTCCAGAATTTTACTTGCATAGACCATTAGTTGGCGGTGAAATTGAGCACAAATGGTGTGCCCGTTTTCGGTTCCGATTGGATTGTCGCCAACTCGTCAGGTGCTTTCCAGGCCTCTCATAAATCCTTAGGTGATCACGGCCGACCGCAGGGGCTAAAGCCCTGTCCTTATTTTGGAACTTTTTCGGCCCGACTGAAGTCGTGCCCTGATACAAAGCCTTTGAGCTTTGCCGATGGAGCAAGTTTTTTTCGCAACCTAGAAAACGACCTCATTCGATTTGTGGTCTCCCACCCATCGATCACCACCCCAGCGACGAAGACCTGTCGCCGGGGACCCCGGGGCGCTCGATGGCACATTCCGTTGTGCGGTCGTCCGAAGGTTAAATACAGCGAAAACAACTTAGGCGTTGTAGGTGGTGCTTGAGACTCGGCCGCCGGTGCCGGTCCAGTTGGTGTGGACGAATTTGCCTCTGGGCTGGTCGACGCGCTCGTAGGTGTGGGCGCCGAAGTAATCGCGCTGGGCTTGCAGCAGGTTGGCCGGCAGCCGCGCGCTGCGGTAGCCGTCGTAAAACGCCAGTGCCGTAGTGAAGGCCGGAATGGGAACGCCGGCCTGGACGGCCCTGGATACCACCGTGCGCCAGGACGTCTGGCAGCGCGCGAGCACGCCGCAGAAGTATTGATCGAGCAGCAGGTTGCTCAGGCCGGGGTTGGCGTCATAGGCTTTCTTGATATCGCCCAGGAACGCGGAGCGGATGATGCAGCCGGCGCGCCATACCAGCGCGATGCCGCCGTAATTCAGATTCCAGTGGTACTCTTTGGCCGCCTCGCGCAGCAGCATGAAACCTTGCGCGTAGGAAACCATCTTGGACGCCAGCAGCCCCTGGCGAATGTCCTCGACGAACGCCTTCTTGTCGCCCTCGAATTTGATTTTCGGCCCCTTCAGGATTTTGGAGGCTTCGACGCGGTCGGCCTTCATGGCGCTCAGGCAGCGCGCGAAAACCGCTTCGCCGATCAGGGTCAGCGGGATGCCCAGGTCGAGCGAGCTGACGCTGGTCCACTTCCCTGTGCCCTTCTGCCCGGCAGTGTCCAGGATCTTGTCGACTACATACTCGCCCTTCTCGTCCTTGTAGCCCAGAATGTCGCGCGTGATCTCGATCAGGTAGCTGTCGAGCTCGCCTTTGTTCCACTCGGTGAAGACCGAGTGCATCTCCTCGTTGCTCATGCCCAGGCTTTCCTTGAGGAGCTGATAGGCTTCGCAGATGAGCTGTATGTCGCCGTATTCGATGCCGTTATGGAC
>PMWR01000294.1 GCA_003166055.1 Acidobacteriaceae bacterium | reverse complement strand
ATTGTCTCCGAGCTGTTCCCGGAAATGTTGGGCGAGGAAGAAGACCCGTTGCCGAGCTGCAGCGCCGCTGCGGCGATTAACGCGCAGGAACCGTTCGTCAACCAGACCTTGGCGATTTCCGCGCTCTCCATGCTCACCCGCCTCTTCCGTTACGGCCGCATCGCCTACCAGGGTGGATTCTGGAACGCAGAAAGTGGGCGGATGGCCCCCCTCGTCATCGATCCCGAACAGCGCCGCCGCCTCTCGCGCGCAGCCGCGCGGCGAAAGGCGGCGTGAGACCCTCACATCGGTTTGCGTGCTCCTGGAAAAGCAAGCCGCCGGAGTTACAGATCGGGACTGACATCGCCCATCGCGACGCAAATCTCACAAGCCCCAATTCGTCCAGGCGATTTCAGTCGCCATGCCGACTTCGGGGGAGTAATTGTGGTGCCAATGATCTATTCTGGGTGGCGGAATGGCCTGAGGGTGTACAGTGAATCTTCTTTGGCAAGTCTCTGAATCCGATATTGCGACCGTAAGAAACCTGCGGACCGCCGAGCAAGAGCACCCATGGGTGAAAGACAGATTTGACAGGAATCTGCACTACCCGAAGGCTGAGATCACGCGATCATATTTCTGGAAGGTGCTCGTTTCCATGCGTGCCACGACAATGGCGGCTAGCGGCGAAGGCAGCGCCATCGAGAAGTTTGAAAGTCTGAGGCCTTTCCCTCTCTCGCTTGAGCGAGTTCAGGGGGAGCCTGCGGAAGCGCGGAAACAGTTACTACACCTGGTGCTTGGGGAGCACAAGGTCGGGACCCACCGCATGAAGATCGCGTCGGACCTCGCCTGGAACTTCGCGAAGCTTGAGGAGGACAGTTGGCTTGCCCTACTCGAAAAATGCAATTCGTTGCTTTTGCCTTCCGAGCCCAGCGCCGAGCGGGGGGTAGCCGATTTTCTCGCCAGCAGATTACGAGGAATCGGGCCGAAGCAAGCCNNGAGCGCTTTCAGATTGGAATTACTACCACTTCATCCTTGACGCCATTCAGGAGCTTTGTAGGAAGTGTGGTACCTATCCCTGCATACTTGACGCATCGATCTTCAGTTCGTTGGAGAATCGCCAACATGTCTCGCACCAGCCGGGGAATGGTGTACCTGACATCTGAAATCGGCAGCAGATCACTGAACAGTCGCCGACTGTTACCTATCTCGGCGGGGCTGGCGGTGTTTCTTCTGGTTCTATGAACTAATACAACTGCCTAGCTGCCCGCCCTTCTCCGATGCCCTAGAAGCGTCGGGGCAGCATTTGCGCCTCCCCCCGACGGGCAATTGCTCGTAAGGCGGCAGCTCTCTAATGTGCCGCATCCCTCACGCTGTTCCAAATGGGCTCAATTCTGGACCATATCTCGTCGACAGCATCTACGCTTATGAAATCCTCTGCCGGAACCCCTCCCATGGACCATCCATCAAATGAAATCGCCTCCGACTCGTACTCGATGCGAAGAGCTGATATGAAGGCTTCCTTTATCTTCGGATCGTCATCCTGGACGCCGAAGCACAGCGGATAGCGGTGATTGGCCTCCCAGAACGCAACCCAGCTCCCGATGAAGAGCAGATCGCGTTTGCCCTTCTTCAAGTAAAATCCGAACTCGTCCTTCGTCTCACTGGTCAGCTCACCCGCATTCCTTTTTGGCACTTTCTGCTTTAGCCCAAAAAGTACGGCGCTCATTTTCACAATCGTTCGAATTGGGAATTCCGACGAAAACATCGATTCAATCTCCTCACGTTCAAAACTGATAGGACCAAAGTGCTCGACTAGCAAAAGGCGAAGTTCCTCTGGGAACACCGTTTCGTATTTAATGCGACCATCAGAAACGAGTTGAAGAACGTCTTCCCAGTACACAGGCGCAACTAGCACGGAGGTTGCATCCCCCCTCTTTTTGAGAGCAGCAATACTGTTTCTAAGCTTTCGTCTGAACTTCCAGTTATGGGGCACAAGAAACACGAGGACAGCTCGCTTCCCGGCCTTAACTTGACCATGTAAATAACTGAGATAAGTCTTCCCGTCGCTTAGCTCTTGCTTGCTAGTGCTGGATCTGTGCGCGTCTGTCTTGATTTCCACAATCACACAGGCTTCCGGCGACTCAATGCGGAGATCAGGCTGCCCGCAAGCATCAGGCAAACGCCTTTGCGGTATGACTTCTACGCCGCTGTCAGCCACCTGATCGGCATCCAATTGTAGAAAGCGCGCGACGAGGATTCTGCGGAAGACCATATCGCGGTTCATCAAATTGCAGAGAAGTCGTGTATATGCGTTCTCGCCAGAAACGGCAGCATGAAAGATGGAGTCGGCCATCATGACCTCCAGGTGCACTTAGTCAGAAGCGTCTTTTGCGGGAACTGTGTGTTG
The DNA here is from genome assembly GCA_003166055.1 of Acidobacteriaceae bacterium. Next base: position 2,568 of record PMWR01000294.1, on the reverse strand, counting down.
ATAGTAAACCTGATTAAGGCGGGACACCGCTGTCCCAATTTCCAATACCAACTCTCTTGGTGCCAATGCTTCGGCATCCGCTCCCCAACCAATGAGCCACCGCCTGACTTCCCACAAATTGGCAACTTGAAGCTCCCTTATCATGCTTCCGTCCTCCTGTGTGTGGAACTTCTGCGAATCATGCCAATGGCGCTCCATGACGTAAGGCGCCTGACCGGGCGAGAATCGGATACGGCCGGTGGCCCACATCTTACCATCCATAAATGAACGGGTGCCCCATGTCTCGCTTCTGAGGCATGGGAGTGTAGGATGACGAAGGGCCTCATTCGGTTCCAGCAATGCGGGGGCTAAGCGCAAATGATCTTAACGTTCACCCATCTTTCGTGATCTTGGAAGCTTTGTCTCCCATGCGCCAGCGGTCCATCAAACGGCCGATCCCGAGGCGTCCTCCATTCGTAAAAGATACCTTCGGAGGCCACGTCACAGTCCGAAGTTCGACAGGCCAAATGGAGACGGTCATATTGTTCCAATCGCCCGGCTTGGGGTGAAGGGTGACCTCTGGCTGAGTGGCCAGTTCGTTGCCGGGATGTATGGTCACAACCTGCGCAACGAAATATCCCATGATGATTGTCGAGACCGATGCGGTGCCGATGCGGATTGAGTTAGATAATAGCGCGAAATCGGTCCCGGTTTGGTTCAGGTGCGAACCGGCGACCCGGGCCAGCCATACGCGCGTCAGGTTCGGAATTTGACGGGTGACGCGGAGGTTGAAGCCCTCGTCCTTCGTATAGAACCTGTTCTCGGCCTTCCTTCCCTTGGTCGACTCGAACATCATCGTTGTCTTTACCGCCCATACTGCAACAGTCAATTGCTGAGCCTCGTCAAGGGGTATCGAAAGATCCTGGAACATCGAGCCGATTATAGGGATGTTTTCCGCTTCAAGCTTACTCATCCATCCGTTGTTGCATGCGCCGCAGACGGATTTGACGGTTTGCTGTGGGTTGGGAAGAATGACTTCCGGGCCATCTCCACGCCGCATGCGAAGCGGGCCGAAATCCTTCCGCGCGTGAATCCACGCAGGCCAAAGATGCTCACGGCTTCCCGAGGGATTATCGCAAAACAAACATGGTTCAGACATGCACGGAGTATACTCGTCGACATGAAATCTGCCCTGTTTTCTGTTCACGAAACGCCGAGGACTTGCTATAACGATCTGGATGGATCTGAGCAGTATTGTACGACGAAATGAGATTGGCGATAGCGACCGCTCAAGCTACCCTACCAAGTGCATACATCGCACTTCTCGGCCTCAAAACTTACGGCGATTTTCTTCGTGTGTTCGGCTATGGATTGCGGGACGGTTTGCTCCGTTTCTCCCTGAATGGGATTATCTGACGCTGCGGTCAGCCGTTCAGGCGGCCCCTTGATCTTGGCAAGCGTGAAGCCGTCATTGTCCTGCAGGACGAAGGTAAAATCGCCCGTATAGGAAATCTGATCGGGTGGTCCAATGACAAATCCACTAGCAAGCTTGGTTTCCTGCCTATACTTCTGAGGGAGAGCGGAAACAGGATTGGGCTTTATTGGAAGCTTCAAGACATATCCGATCTGAATCCCTTTGTCGTGTTGCAGAAACTTGACTCGGCCTTCCGGCTTTCCGGCACTTGGCGGCGGAATGTCGTCTTTCATTGCCGCTTCGTCGAAAAGGACGGCTTCTCTATCCGGGACAATTGCTATCCACCCCGCGGGAACAGTTGCTTTCTTCAAGAACAGAACCAGACCGGCGCCGAGAACGAAGGACAGTACGGCAACAACCGAGATGATCAGCAGTCTTTTCATGGACGGTCTAATAATAGCTGGTTGCATCGCTTCGATCATACCCATCTCTGGGGAATGCAAGAGGCGGGTGGCCCGGGTCTTAGGGATGTAAACCAACCTTAAATGGAGGGTGGCGAGTGGCCCATGTCTGATCATCCGAAAATGAGTGAGTGCCCCTCAAAACTCAGGGAGAATTGGGGTCTGGAGCCTGATAAAGGCGATTTAGGACAATCGCGCGGCAGGAGGGCCGAGCGTGATTGATTATCGGGAAGAGCTGCGCAGGATTGAAGAAACGCTAGATTCTCTGCGGACGGAGTTGGACGAGACCGACTCGCAGCAACGTAGGCTGACTTTGGCTGCCGAAATTGATGCACTCGAAAAAGACGCCGACTTGTACAGGTCCGTGATCTCCCTGGAGGAGCAATGAGTGCGGGCCCGTTTCATCACCCTCGACCTCTGCCGAGATTCTGCCTCGACTGGGCTGAGGCCCTCATGTCAGTCGGGCAGCTCATAGTTGGAAATCTTGACGTTATGCTCGACGGTACTGAAACAAGATCTTGGGTGATTCTGGATGATTCTCAATGCCAACGATGCCCTTAGAATCAATAGGTTACGACCGTGGGCCTAACCGTCACGGCAAAGGCCTTGAACGAGCCATTCGAGATTAGTACCGAAAAACGCCCCATGGCGCGCGGGATCTTCGATCCCAGATTCAGTCCCAGGATCCCATGACACTGGCCGACTTGAACGAAG
>PMWR01000631.1 GCA_003166055.1 Acidobacteriaceae bacterium | reverse complement strand
CTCTCCGAATACCTCTTCTCCCGACGAAGACCATTTCCTGAACTGCCTTCGCACTCAAAGTCCTTCTCTTGTAACGCCCGGATGGAGTTTTGGCGAGTTACACGAGAGTTTGTCATGGTCACCCAGGTTCGGCTATGCTGGTTCTTCTTTTATGCCCCATGGATTCGACATGTACCGCATTTTCGTTTCGGCCCCCGGCGATCTTGAGAGGGATCGTGAGACGTGCCACGACGCGATTGCGCAGGCTAACGAAACTACCGCCATGCCCGCCAAGGTCTTGCTTGTCACCGTCGGCCTGAGAGACAACGATCAGATCTCCGGCAGTCGCGCCATCGTTTCTGACAACGTCCGCTGGAGTGCTTTTTTCATTCAGATTTTCGAGGACGATTGGGGTCCGCGCGACCTGTTCCGGAAGCTGTTTCTGCTGGCCGTCGAGTGCCGCGACGACGCGACCATGCCGATGCGCGAGGTCGTGGTCTACCTCAAGGACGCGCCGAACGAACCCAACCCGGAGATTCTCGCATTCCGCAAGGAGTTGGAAGATCGCCAGGATCTCAGGGTTTTCCGCTACCGCCAGGCGGACGAGTTGCGAGGCCAGTTGGCCGATGTCTGCAACGAATGGGCGCGCTCCCTGATCGGTCCGGGAACTCACTCGCCGATGGCTACCGGCACATAATGGATGCTGAATCAAAGGCTTTAAAGCAGCGCCACACTTCGCCATTCCATGTAGTAGTGCATCTCGTCCGCGCGAACAGTTGCGAAACCGAGCCGCTGGTGAAAGCGCAAAGACCCCGGATTGAACCGCAAGACGGTGGAGCGGATCGGTAACCTTGCCTTCGCGGCCTCCTGTTGCAGCCGCTGCACGAGCACGGTCCCGATTCCTTTCCCTTGCAGCGACGGGTGCACTGCGATATCGACAAGGTGAAATTCGCTTTCGCCCTGCGCTACCCAGAGCCTACCGACCGGCTTACCATCGAGCAGCACAATGTGATAGCAGGAGTTTGGGAACATCTGCGAATACGCGGATGTCTGGGCCTGAAACTGCATTCGGATGAGAAATTCTCTCTGGGAAGCGGTGATCGGCGCCTGAGCAAACTCGGGCGAGCGGACAGCCGAATACAGGTCGTAGAGAAATATTTCGTCCAGAGACTGGGCGGGACGGACGGCGAGAGTCGACATGGCTCGAAGGTACGGGGGGCCAGCCATTCGACCGGCCCCTGAAGGTGGGTGGTTCGTTACTATTGTCGCGGCGGAAAGATGCCTTGCAGCGCGATGACCCAATTCAAACCCTGGTACGGCATCATGTTGTTATGCTGTCCGCCGCTCCCGAACGAGTTGGTAATGTTTTGGGCCATCTGCGTGAAGGTGGGGGGCGGCGGCGGCGCGGGTGGGATGATATAGACGTTCCCGGCCGCCGATTCGAAGAAAGAAGCGCCCGCCGGATTGGAGATTGCGGTTTCCCCCCGGGCGCCTGAGGCCTTGGGCGTGTGTGTATGGGGCGGGATTTGGTTGCCGTTCAATGTCACATTTTGCGAACCGCCTGTTTGTCCCAGGGCATAGCTACTAAGGGGCGAGGCTTGCCCAAATCCGACCGCGATGTTGTTCTGCATGTTGGGCAGCGCAAAATTGTTTCTGCCATCGCCGCCAAAGTTGGTCCCCAGCAGCGAAAACAGCGCCGCGTATTGCGAAACGGATAAGAGCTGGCTTGCTGCGAAAGCCCACCCGGCGGGGGGATAGTTGAAAGCGACCAGCGAAAATTGACCCATAAATGGTTCTGCCATGATTCGATTCTCCTTCTTTGACCGGTCTAGGGCCGCGGTGGGAAGATGCCTTGCAGGGAAATGCACCAATTCAAGACCAGATAAGGCTGCCGATTCTCGTGGCCCTGGCTTCCTCCGAATTGAGGCAGGGTGCCCGTGTGCATCGCCACCAGACTTGAGGCCGGCGTGAAAATGGGGGCGCCAGAGCCGAGCAACGCGTTGCTCGGCGACACACCGCTAGCCACACCCCCGGCGAATATCTGATGCGTGTGGGAAGGCACCTCGGCCGGGCTAAGCGTGTGAGTCTCCTCGCCGCCCACCTGCCCCAGAGCAATGCTCTGTCCGGCACCGATCGGGGTGCGGCCCTGAAGATTTGGAAGGCCGAAACTATTCACCCCGTTCCCGCCAAAGTTGGTCCCCAGCAGCGAAAACAGCGCCTGATTCTGATTGATCGGCATGAGCTGACCGTTGCACTGCGCATAGCCCCTTGGCGCAAAGTTGAATGACGCCAGCATGAGCTGTCCCATATATGGCTGTGACATTCTATCTCTCCTTCCTGTTGTGTTCTCAGTGGTGGCGGGTCATTGACTTGGGAAAACGCCGTAGAGCGAGATGATCCAGTTCAGTGCCAGGTAGGGCTGAAGATTGTTGTGAGGCTGGCTGCCCCCGGGGGCCGTACTGACCATGTTGGGGTTCATGGAGACCGTCGGTGTCGAGGCGGGGGGGCCGTAGATTTTGGAACTAGCGCCCGCTGTATTGTTGCCCGGAGTTCCAACCGGTCCAATCGATACTGAGGAGGCTGAGAAGGGATGGTTGTGCTGAGGATACTGATTTGGACCGACGGTCACAGTTTCCTGGCCGGCCATTTGGCCGATCCCGAAAAGGCTACCGCCGGTCAGAGTGCCCTGATGGATGGGAGTACGGCTTTGCAGGTTCGGGAGGCCAAATGTTGCGTTACCATCCCCGCCGTAGGTGGTTCCGATCAGGGTAAAGAGGGTCTCGTTTCCGGAAATGGGGATGGTCTGGCCCTGGCAGAGCGCCCACCCTACGGGCGCGAAGCTGAAACCCACGGCCCGAACTTCACCGACATAAGGAGAACTCATGCGTGAAACCTCCTTGGTTTTTGCGCGAATTACGACGAACGAGGAAGCGGCCTCTAACTTTTATCACCGCTAGCCTCCGCTGGCAATTGATTTTTGAGAAACACACTACAAACTTAAGGCGAATATCTGAGAGACTACTTGAGTAACTGTGGCGTCGGGCAGCTGACCTGTGGCCAGCCAGAATACCGATCCGGCTTGGAATCAAGCAGATGAACCACGGTCCGTCCTCGTGTGAAAACGAGCGTCTTCGGTTCGGCCTCCTTCACGCTCCGTAATCGACGAATGCTCCGATTCTCCCAACGAAAAACACTCTCGGGAACCACCTACGAATTCACAACTCTCAATTTGGTGCGCCCGAATAGAGTTGTGGCGAGGAACACGTTCATCAGTGGTGGATGTGGCTTGTCTCTCCGCCGAATGGACTGGTATCCGGATTTGCCGGATCGACAATGCGGATGTTCTGCATCATTCCCTCGTCCTCGTGGTCCAGGATGTGGCAATGCAGAACAAAGTCGCCCGCGAAATCTTCATAGTGCGCTCGAACGACGACATGGTACCCCTTCTTGATCAGCACCGTGTCCCGGAACACGCCGATCTGATCACAGTACTGCGGGTCGGGGTTCGGCTTCGCCTTGGTCTTGTTCATTTCCGTGCAGTGTCCCTGGTCATCGAAAATGCTTTTGCCATCGGG
>PMWR01000566.1 GCA_003166055.1 Acidobacteriaceae bacterium | reverse complement strand
CCTCGAAGATGGGCACGCCCCCTTCGCGCAAGAGCTTGATACGCGCTTCGTCGTTGTCTACGCAGAGAACGCGGTGGCCGATCTCGGCAAAGCATGCCGCCGCCACAAGCCCCACGTAACCGGACCCGATAACACAGATGGAAACTGGCTTAGACGTGTCCAAGATTGACCTCACGGAAGTATCCGTTCTCATATGATGGTCCGTTCTATGTTGCGGTCCAGGTAAAGCTCTTCGTTCATGACGAAACGGTAGGAGTTCAAGAATTTGCTCCGGCACCCTGAACACTCGGAATATCTCGCCGTGCTTCCTCAGCCTGCGGGGAACTGCGATACCAGTCGATCGTCTTACGCAGACCAACCTCAAACGGGGTCGCGGATCGGAAAAGAAACTCGCGCTCAGCGCGGCTCACGTCCAGACACCGCCGNNACGATTCGGCCCGTGAAACCGGTCATCGCCGCGATGGTGGTCGCCAGATCGCGGATCGAGATCTCCATGCCGCTGCCCAGGTTCACAGGGTCGGATTTGTCATACCGCTCTGTCGCTAGAAGGATGCCTTCCGCTGCGTCTTCTACATAGAGGAACTCACGCGTCGGCGATCCGTCTCCCCACAACACGATCTCATCCCTGCCGTCCTTGACCGCTTCGACACACTTACGAATCAGCGCTGGGATGACGTGCGAGGACTCAAGGTTGAAATTGTCGCGCGGCCCGTAGAGGTTCACGGGCAAAAGGAAGATCGCGTTCATTCCATANNAGGACAACCGTCTTCTCAATGCCATGTCGGCGCGCGGCGTCGATGAGCTGGATGCCCATGATCGCGTTGTCGTAAAAGAAGCGGCCTGGGTTGGTCCGATTCGCGCCGATGCCACCCACAACGGCGGCCAAGTGAATCAGAATCTCTGGCCGATGTTCATCAAACAAGCGTTCAATCGCATCAATGCGCGTAAGATCGTACTCGCTGTGAATCGGAACGAAAACGTCTCGACACCCCATTTTCTCGAGCTGGCTAATCAGATGTCTTCCAAGAAACCCTGTTCCGCCCGTCACCACGATTCGCTTATTGGCCAATTCAATCATGAATACCTGCCTTCGGCAGCGACCGCAAGCTGAATAGCTTCAGCCCCACCTTTGATGCGAGCCTCCAGTTCCTTGATGTCGGCCTCAATCATTATGCGGACCAATTCCTTGAAGGTTACAGTCGGTTCCCAGCCCAGGATCCTTCGTGCTTTCGAAGCATCTGCACAAAGATAGTCGACCTCGGCGGGCCGAAAATAGTGGGGGTCAACCTCAACATACTCTCGCCAATCCAGGTCAGCAGTCGCGAAGGCGAGGTCGACGAATTCGCGAACCGTGTGGGCTTCCCGAGTGCCAATTACGTAGTCATCGGGGTTTTCCTCCTGAAGCATCAACCACATCGCGCGGACGTAATCGGGCGCGTAGCCCCAGTCGCGGCGCGCATCCAAGTTGCCCAAGTAAAGCTTCTCTTGGACCCCAAACTTTATCCGTGCCACTGCACGGGTGATCTTGCGAGTTACAAAAGTCTCGCCGCGGCGCGGGGATTCGTGATTAAAGAGGATGCCGCTCGATGCATGAATTCCATAGCTTTCGCGATAGTTCACGGTGATGTTGTGCCCGAAAACCTTCGCACAGGCGTAGGGGCTGCGCGGATGGAAAACCGTTGTCTCGCTCTGGGGGGGCGGCGCGCTTCCGAACATTTCACTCGACGATGCTTGATAGAAGCGGCACTTGACGCCGGTTAATCGCATGGCCTCGAGCAGACGCAGAGTCCCAGTGGCTACCACGTCGGTAGTGAATTCGGGAACCTCGAAGCTCACCTTCACATGGCTTTGCGCACCAAGGTTGTAAATCTCGTCTGGAGAAAGGCCGTGCAGCAGCGAGGCAAGCGAGCTGCCGTCCGTGAGATCGGCATAGTGCAGAAAAAAGCGGTTATCTGCCTCGTGGAAATCACGGAAGACGTGATCGATGCGTTCGGTATTGAAGCTGGATGCACGCCTCTTGAGCCCGTGAACTTCGTAACCTTTGGCTAGAAGGAATTCGGTCAAGTAGGAGCCATCCTGGCCGGCACAGCCGGTGATAAGGGCTTTTTTCATTTTCGGCAGTGAATCTCCCCGTTCAAAGAATCGGTATGCATTTATTGATCGATCGCGTCAGAACCAGCGCGCTCGGACATTCTTAATTAACAGAAACAGGTGTCTCGCTCGGCGAAGATGTTGAGGTAGATGCGGAAGGGCCAATCTGGGAAGCACTTCTGGCCGAAGCGTACAGCTTCCGGATGTTAGATCCGAGAAGAATGCCAGCTGCCAGGCCGAAGAGGTCCGCAGCAACATTTTGTGGGCGCACGATTGGTCTTGAAATATATGCCTGCACAAGTTCCAGCGCAATGCATACTGCCGCAATGAGCAGGGCGAGTATTAACTTGGGTCTACGCCGGCAAACGGCGACGGGGAGCGCAGCAACAGCAGAGTAGACAACAAAATGTATCCAACGGTTCGAGTCGTAGGCAGCAATGGCGCGATAGATCCAACTGCTGCCTGGGAGAAGTGAATACAACAAGATTCCGCCAGCCAGCACACACCAAATATAGCGCAATCGCGTATTGTTCAACACTAGCCTCCATCCTCATTCATGGTGAACTGTATGCAGGTGACCTAGCTTCTGATTGAAGGTACGTAAAACGCAATCTACGAAAAGGACTGCGGCTGCTCCTCGGGTTCCGGCG
>PMWR01000520.1 GCA_003166055.1 Acidobacteriaceae bacterium | reverse complement strand
ATACGAGGATCTGATTCCCGCGATGACCAACCATCCGAAGGACCGCCATGTCCTTGCCACCGCGGCGCGAGCTGGCGTGAAAGTGACCGTTACCTACAACTTCAAGGATTTTTCAAACTCCTCGCTTGCGCCGTATGCCATCACGGCGCAAGGGCCATCAGCCTTTCTCAAGCATCTTTACGATATGGCCCCGTCGGCTGTGATGCAGACGTTGGAAGCTCAAGCAGCCGCCATTGGCCAGCCGATCATCTCCGCGAAGGTCTCCGGCGAGATCTTGGGAATATATTGTTCCGGTTCGCCCGGCTTGCCGAATTCGGCCATCAACAGCAGAATCCTCGCCAGACGCTTTTCACTGGAGTTGAAAAGCGGATCGACCAGATCGGCCTGAATGCGCATGCTGCGCTCTAACAAAAACTTCAAGAACAGGTCGGAGAATTTATGCTCCTCGTGCATCACGCGGATCATCTCTTCTCGCCTTATTTTGAGCGCGGTGCAGGCGGTAATGGCAGTGACCGTGGCCAAACGCGATCCAGCCACTGCCGCGAGCGCCTCTTCTCCAACAAAGTCACCGGCAGAGAAAAGCGTGATGGTGGCTTCCTTCCCGGCTGCGGAAACAACCGTGACCTTTGCGCGGCCTTTTTGAAGGTAGAAGACGGAATCCGCCGGGACTCCTTGCGCAAAAAAGGCCTCATTGGGGGCCAACTGGACTATTCTTCGCCCAAGGCCGGCGCTCGCCAGAAAGGCGGCGGTATCGAATCCGGGCTTTTCAAGTTCAAGCATTGAAGGGCCTCCTTCCGATTGCGGCCCTTGCAGGACGACCACTGGGGGTGCTCGATCATACCGTGCGTTCAGCGTACCCGGCGGCGGGTCCACAAGCGCTTTCATAGGTTCACCCCAGATGGGAGCTGCGGAGTAACTTCGGTTGTGATATGTTTCAAAAACCGTATCCGTGGGACTGTAGTGAAATTTGAAGCAGCAAAAGCACCATGGCAAGGCGAGAAGCCCAATGTTGATGCACCTTTCCCCGGTAGAGCATCAGGGCTCATACCAGAAGGTCTAGGNNTGATGGAACAGTTTGCAGGCCACGTCCTGAGCCTTATTGATTCTTGCGGGTCTTGGATGCTTTGGCTGCTACAAATTTGACTACATCGAACGATCTCCCAGCGGCATTCGTATTGCGGATTAGTTCACCGTCAAAGTCAACGTTGCCGTGTGAGAGAGGGCACCGGATGTTGCAATAACCGTAACTGTCGATGTGGTTGGCGTTGGTGGTGGATTTTGCCCGCCTCCCCCACCTCCACTTCCAGATCCACCACATGCGCTCAGCGAGAACAGGCCAACGGTAACCGCAACGATGAAGAGCGAGAACAATTGCGGCCATCGCTTCCTGAAGCCGAACCAGCCGAGAGCCAGCGCAACAGAGGTGACCGGCACAAAGGGCATTCGCGCTGGACCTCTGCTGCTCACATTCGAACTGGTTGCAACGGTCAAAGTTGTTGAGATCGATGCACCCCCAGGGGTGACAGTCGAGGGCGAAAAACTACACGATGCACCTGCTGGTAGCCCAGAGCATGCGAACGATACGGCTTGGTTGAACCCGTTGAGCGGCGCTATGCTAACTTGGGTGGTTGCAGTTCCCCCACCGGTTACGGTCAAAGAGGTTGGAGACAGCGTCTCAGTAAAATCTGGCACCGGCAAATTGATAACATAGTCAGCCGAAACAACGGGACTAGCCATGTATCCCGGCGCCATTGCCAGCGCCTCAACGGTCTGGCTGGCAGTTACTGAAATAGGAGATGCATACACAGGAGATATGTTGGGATTGGGCTGCAGGCCATTGGTCCCGGAGTCTTCGACATAGTAGATCACTGCCGCGGGATTGGCATCGCTCATAGTCACTTGCTGTGCGGAAGTGTAAGTTCCACCGGCTGGCGAAAGGATCGGGGCCGGCGTTACGCCCACTGCCGCCGTTACGATCTCGCTAATCGATGCGCTGTTGATCTCAACGGACGCTTCGGCGGGAATGAATTGAACCTGAATTTGATCCACGCCCACTGGCAAACCGCCAATGTATCCTGCGAACGCTGTCCATGTTGCCTGGCCCGCGCTATTCAGAGGATCCATTTGTGAGCCACCTAGATTCTCTCCGTTCGCACCTACCGATAGAAAATTGACATCTCCTGTGGCGGGGTTTCCTGCCGTATCCAGCACCGTTGCGGTAAACACAACCGGGACTCCGTAGGGCGCAGGGTTTGTGCTGGCCGTCAACGTAACCGTGGTAAACGTCGAAGCAATGACCTCCATAAAGGAGCCACTGCTCGGAGCGTTGACTGCGTCCCCAAGGTAGTAGACGAAGATTGGATTCTGACCATCCTGTAGACTGCTTGTCGTGTAAGTGGCCATCCCTGCGCCATCCAGGGGAACCGTTGTCCACGGGCTTTGAAAATACGATGTTGTGAACGGGTCAGCCGGAGAATACGATGCGCTGAATCCGACCGTTCCTGTCGGTACACTGCCTGAAGCATTTTGTACCCTTGCGGTGAAGGTCACGGGCACACCTGGCAGTTGCGGATTCACACTCGACGTCACCGTCGTAGTCGTGGCGGGGAGCGTCTTCATTTCGCTCTCATTGAACTGCGTCACGAATATCTGATTGGACGATGAGGCGGCGGAGGTGATGGAACCCTGAAATGCTCCCAGCGTAGTTGGAAAATCTGTCGAAGAAGTCGTACCTGCAATGTAAGGATTGCCGGCGGAATCCAAGGTAATCCCGTAAGCGCAATCGCAGGAGTCACCACTCCCATCGCCGCTGCCGCTGAGATACGTGGAGTAAAGCAGCTGCGTACCAGCGGGATTCACTTTGGTGAGAAAAGAACTATCGTCTCCTGAGATGAGCTGGGTTCTGTTTTCCAACTCAAACGCTCCAGCCGTGACTGGAAAATCGAGCAAATCGGTATTTCCGGTCACAAACGCATCTCCAGACCCGTCTACTGCGATCGCGGTACCCGTTGCATAGGGGGGATTGTAGGAGTCTTCTCCACCCAGGAAGCTGGAATAGATGAGCCCGGCGCCCGTAGCGTTGAATTTCGCTACAAAGGCAACCTGTTCTCCATAGGGCGGAACACTTGGCTGGAAGACCCCAGCCGTCACAGGAAAGTCCGTTGATCCGGTGAAACCCGTCAGGTACGCATCGCCGGACGAATCCACACTCACCGCAAGGGAATCGTCCCAGTAGGTGCCGCCGAGAAATGTTGAATACACCAACCCGGTGGCGGTGGGGTTGATCTTCGTCAGGAACGCTGTCACTTCGGATGCATCATTGGTCAACTGAAAGGCGCCCGGTGTCGTGGGAAAGTCGGCAGAACCCGTGGCGCCGGTCACATAGGCATTGCCGCTCGCGTCCAAGGCGATTCCCGCAGGACTTGCTAAGTTGTTTGCGCCATAGAAAAGCGGATTGCCCAGCTTGCTACCCCCAAGGTAGGTGGAAAATACCAATCCCGTTCCCGTACTGTTCACCTTGGATACAAACCCTGTTTCCTGATCTGTGGATATATTGCTGACGGACTGAAAGGCGCCCTGCGTCACGGGAAAGTCGCTGGCGTCTGTCGCTCCGGTAACGTATGCATTGCCCTGCGCATCCAATGCCATTCCCGTGATCTCGCTGGTGGCGCTTCCCCCCAGGTAGGTCGAGTAAACGAGCGCCGTCCCTGTGCTGTTGATCTCGGCAACAAAGCCGGTTGGTAAGGGGAATTGTGTCTGCGCGTAACTTGCCGGTGGGATATTGTTGGTCGTCTGAAAGGCGCTCTGCGTGGTGGGAAAGTTTGTCGAAGAGGTCGATCCCGCAAGGTACGCATTTCCTTGCGCGTCAACGGCGATGGCATTGGCCACATCGTCGCCATTGCCGCTCAAATAGGTGCAATAGATTATTCCCGTGCCTGTGCTGTTGAGTTTGGCCACAAAGACGCTTTGATACGTACCACCGCTCACTTTGTGCACGGGCGCGGACTGGACAGCGCCGGCAGTTACCGGCATAGCCGCCCCAGCCCATCCGGTTACATAGGCATTTCCCTCCGAATCCAGAACAATCGCATTCGCTTGACCGCTCTTGCCAAGGTACGTTGAATAATTGAGAATCGGGTCGATGACCAGGGGTTTCGAGCGGTCGTAACTCCCAAGGTTAAAGCTCACCGTTGTGCCCGCGATAATCCGAAACGAGCCTTCGACCGCGTGACGCCCATTTCCGTCCGTCGGCTGATAGATCGCCGGTTTATGAAAGCGGATCGCTCCGTTCGCGGCAGCAATCTCCAGATTGCCTTCCCGGTCGAGCGTCAGCTTTCTTGCACCGTCAAAACGGATACGAACGTTTCTCGGATCTGCTCCGGCCGCCAGTTCGAAGTCGAACTCCAGCCGGTCGCTGTTGCCGTAGTAAACCAGGTCGACTCCGGGATAGACCCCTCGGTACCTGACCTTTTCAAAAGTAGACACTCCGGTGTGCCATTGAGCGGCGTCGTTCCCCACAAAGTAGTTCACCGTTCCGGGCAGCCGCTCCTCGCCTGTGAGCATGGGATTCCCCGCATTTATGAGCCTCATCTGCACTACGTCAGTGTTGACCTCTTCGCGCTGCGCCGGCACATGGGCTCCCAGGCCCGATGAATGCGACGGCTTACCCACGGAACGTTTCTTCGACAGGAGGAGAACCGCTTCACGATCTTTGAAAAAGATCGAATAACCTGCTCCGTGCGACAGAAAACGCACGTCACCGTCCGCCTGGCCCTGATTGCCTTCAAAGCTCAAGGGAAGTGAGCGATAGATCGACACAATTCGCTGCTTGGTTGGCTCTGGCGATCCGCCCAAGGCGAACGCATGAGGTACGTGCGTCAAACCAAACGTCACGAAGACAAGCGGCAAGATCCGCCGCAAATGCTGCATCAGGGGGAGCAAAGAAGAGATGTGCATGACTTCTCCTGACTGGTCAAACTGCCATCACTACTGATGATCGAGGACATTGCAGGCTTGCGAGAAATTAATTCTACAATTGACTTGTGCCTCGCCAAATTCCGATCTGTTGTCAAGTCAAGTACATAAACTTGGCGTCCAATTTTGAGCTTTTCGTATGCAAAACTCACCTGATGCTGCGCTCGCTCAGGCTCGTGTCGATTTTGTCCGCTCGCCTCTTTCGCCCTCACCGTGACCTGCTCTTGGAAAACCCGGCGATTCGGCAATAACTCGCAGTTTTCAAACTCAATTATCCGGGAAGGGCGCGGTGCGCACCAATTCCAACGCCCAAGGCCGATTCCGCCGGAGTCAGCAGCATTCTAATTGAATGATCACATTAGAAAATTGGCCACCCCTTGAAGACGAATTTAGGACTTTTCTAATCAATTCGGCTGCTTGACCACCGCCCAAAAACAGCCACTTGAGGAGCTAAAACTCCAGTGAATACGTATCATGTCCCCTAATTCCCGCAGAAAGGCCGAAATCACCGGCATGTCTGTCATAGATGTGCGCTAGCTTTCCGTCCCCAAACGCTACTGCTACAGCACTCAATACAACTTGGCCAGCACTAATGGCATTCTGGAGACAACTGGCACTCTGCGCGCAACCATATGCCGCAAATATTGCCTTACCGCCGGCGTTCTGAAAATAATCCTTAGTAGCGTCATTTCCAGCAAATTTGTTTATCAACCATTGACGCTGCTCTTCTATTCGTGCATCTCGTTCTGCGTCGGTCACCTTACCGTAACCTGCCAGCCCATTCCAAAACCTCTGCCACCCATCCGGTGAATGGCCGTCTGGATCGGTACCGCCGAGAGGATTGTTCCGCATGTAGCTGTACAGGTTCAGCGTCTGTGGATTATCGAGCGTTGCATACGGCACAGGCTGTTCTTGCGCGCTCCAGTCCGGCGACATAAAGCGGCCCATCGCACTGCTGTAATAGCGCGCATCGAAGTAGTCGTTGCCTGATTCGGCGTCACGTTCTTTGCCGGTATTGCGGGACCGTGGAGAACTCAAGCTGGCTGCGCACGCGGCGAATAGCATCATAGCTGCGGACCGTGCGTCCAGGGCGCACTCATGTTTCAGAATCATTGTCTTTTGGGCCACCTGCGAATTCCTCGACGATGCCAAGAATCCAGAAGACCAGGCAAATATCAAGAGAATCGACGCCAGCGGTCACCAGCGCAGGAACCCACTTGTTCGTCCAGGGAATGAACAGAATCAACAGAACATGAAGGGCCACGACAGCGGCCATGGTTGCCCAGAACCATACGTGCCGTCTCAACCTCCATTTCAAAAGAAATAAAAAACCAAAGACGGCAGCGCCGTTCCAAATTGGCCGGTAGAGGTACAGCAATCCAGAATCTTTGAGCATCCCACGTAGCAGAAAGGCAAGAACAAATAGGCACAAAATAGCCGGCCAGGGCAGCCAGATCTTCTTGGCTTCCTTGATGTCGTTTTTCACTACCTTAGAGATCCGCCGCACGGATTGCTTCACTGACCGAAGGACCGCCTCTCCTGTCTTTTTTTGCGGCTTGGAGCCGGCCCTGCTGCGATCATTAGGGCGTTGTTGAGAATGACTGGAATGAACTCGCTGCGACACGCCAATTTTCACTGACATTCTGGGCTCTCCCCCATTCCCGTGTTCCAATCGTTAGCCATTTCGCCCACCGCCGCAATTTGCCCTAAGCCGGGTATGAAACCTGCAACGGCAAGGCCAATCCCAGCCGGATCTCCCTTACCGGCACTTTGCGTGGCTCCTATGGTGCTGCCCGCGCCGCTAATTTGCTTAACAGCGGCCTTTCCGAATTGATCTGCTACGGCCCCCCGGTATCCATTGAAATTGCCTATCTTTCGGGCAATGGTGCCGGCGCCTCCTCCTTCAGGAATTAGGCCTATTGAATCGATAGCCATGCTCCCCCAGGAATTCTTCAGGCCGTAGCCGAGGCAGAAGAACCCCTTATAGTCCGGGTAGTGGCCTCCAGTTTGTAGCAGAATAACCTGCCGATACCGAATGTAGTAGTTCAAGTAATACTGATACTCATACTGGCAAATGGGGTCGTCCATAGAGCAACCGCCGGTGTTTGCATTGACGGTCACAGAATAATCCGGATCATTAGGATCATGGATTAGGCGAATCTTGTCAGCGGCTGCCTGCCGTTGTTCCCCCTGCTCCTGCATAGCAAATTGCTCCGACGTCTGCGACTGCTCCTCATTGCAGGATTCCTCATCATCAGAAGAACCATCGCACGCCGACAATCCCGTGGGATCGATGTTGACCAGCGGGTTGTTGTAGGCATAGCTGTAGAGGTTAAGGCTTTGGGGATTCGTTGGATCGGCATAGAAGAGTCCCGATGGATCAGGGCTTAAGAACCTCCCCATACTCGATCCAAAGTACCTAGCCCCGAAGTAGTCGTTGCCGGATTCCGTATCTCTTTCTTTGCCGGTGAAGAAGTATCCGGATGGATCTGCGGTCCCGGTGCATGTCTGTCCATCTCCGAAGGGAAGGCTGGTGCATGTGACTGCTATAGTTCCGGCGGGGGTGCTCTCTGCGCGAATGGTGCCCAGGTGATCTTTGTGCAGGTAGTAGAGGCCAGCGGTTCGATACTCTGCCAGGAACTGCCCTCCGGCGCGGACATCGGTTTGCTGCAAGCCGCCCGATCCATCCATCTCGGCGACCGGATTTCCGTCGATGCTATAGAGGTACTGGCGCTGAATGATTCCGTTCTGCGACTTGGCAACACGATTGCCCAACGCGTCCACGGTATACGTGGTCGGATCGGCATTCATTTCGTTCCCGGAAATCATATTGCCAAAACCATCGTACAGGTTCTGGTTGGGCACAGGGGGCGTGGAGCATGGACCTGCGTCAAGCAGGTTGCCGGCCGCGTCGTAACAGTAACCGTCGACCCGATTGGTGGTTGTTCCGGTAAAGGTAAAGTTCTGGGTGTAGCAACTGCCCTCGTAAGAAGCCTCCTGAGTGCGGTTGCCGAACGCATCATAGCCGAACTGGCAACCCTGTCCTGTGGTGGAGGAAACCGCAGTTGTTAGCCTATTCAAGGTGTCGTAATTGTAGGTCCAGGTTCCGTTTACCGAGTCGGCGACCGCGTTTGGGTTGCCGTTTGGGAAATACGTCGTCATGGCTTCGCTGTAGATGGTCTGGTTGGAAGCATTCTTCGCGGTGCTGGAAAGTAGCCGAGCGAGCTTGTCATAGGCAAGCGCATCCACTACCCCGTTGCCCAACGTGGATTGCGTAAGCCCGAGGGCGCTATAGGTGTTGGCCGCCAACGTAGTCGAGCCGTTGTATACGGTGGAGAGCCTGCCCGACCCATCATAGGAAGACGAGATGGTAGTGCCGAAGCCATTGGTGTAGCTGGTCAAATCTCCGGCAAGATCGTAGGTGTCAGACAAGGTGTACCACAGGCTGTTATTAGGGTTGCTGCTGTTGCAACTTGCCGGCGTGCAAACTACCGTTCCCTTTACGCGTTCCATCTGGTCGCGGTTCGAGTAGATGGTCATGGACTCGAGGGTGCTGGGCGTTCCGGGGGTGGCAGCCGCCACGGATGTGAGATTGCCTACGGGGTTTGTGACGGAGATGCCAGCCACCGAGGACTGGTCGTAATTGAAGGTGTGGACAAGCGCCAGCGGCCCGGTCGTCGATTCCGAGGTTTCCCTGTTCAGTGAATCATACTGATAGCTAACCACATAGCTGAGTGCATTTGTCTTGCTCATCAGATTGCCGGCGGGGTCATAGGTGTATCCAACATTGCCGGATTCTGGATTTGTCGCGCTGACGAGGTGCGAGAGGCTGTCGTAGGAGAANNCACCACTTGCGCGCGTGGCTGCTTGGATCGGTAGTGGTTGTGCAGTTCAAGGCGTACTGGATCGTAGATGTCGAGCTTAGCGGGGCCGCTACCGTTGTGGTCCTGCCCGACGCATCGTAGGTGTAGGTGGTAAAGGCATAAGTTGGATCGCTGGTAGTTCGGTAGGGGTTATACGCCTGATAGGCCATGCCGGATCCATCGAGCTTGGTCAATTGATAATCCGTGCCTCCAGGATCGGAGGTGAGTTCCGTCTCGTATGGAGTGTAGAGGCCGTTCATCAGTTGAACATTGACCATGTTCTGCGATGAGGTGATCTTGCTGGTGGTTGTCATTGTGGGAGACGGTCCGGCGTCGCTGTAGGAATAATTCGTTGCGCCTCCGTCCGGGTAGCTGACGGAGGTGAGGCGGTCAAACGGATCGGCATAGGTATATTTCGTCGTATTTCCATTCTCATCGGTTGACGAGAGGAGCAAACCTGACGTGTAGTCGTAACAGAAATTGACGGCGTGGGTGACGTTGTTGGCATTGGGGTAGGTAATCTGGGTCACATAGGCGTCGCTGGGCGAGTCGATGGGGGCCGTTCCGCCGCAGGAAGAATAGGAATCCGTGTATGAATACTGCGTTGGATTCGTGTCCGGATCGGTCACTTTAGTCGTCTGACCGTGCGAGTCATAAACGTAACTCGTGGTGGAATTACCCTGCGCGCAGGGCTGCCCCCCGGTAACGGCGAAGCAATCCGCTACTTTGGTTTGCAGGTTGCCTACAGAGTCGTAGGTTGTATAGTCCGTTTCGGCGACCCGATTGCCGCTGCCATCGTAGCTGATGACCGACGAAGGTTTGTCCACAATGTGACCGGCGAAGGATGCATAGGACGTTGTGGTTTTTCGGAGAAGCGATCCCGAGGCCGTGCTCGAGGGCGGGCTCGCGCAGGAACCGCTAGGAGTACCCGTTCCAAAATCGTATTCGTCTACTTCAGTGGGCTCCTCCCAACTGTTGTAGCAGTAAACCTTGAGAGAAGAGAGGGATGACCCGCTATTGTAGAGAGTCGCTTGCACGCTCTGGACGAGCCTCACATTCTTCCAGCTCTTCGTCACAGTCTGAAGCTCAGCGCCACTGTAGTCGTTGTACGTTGTCGTTCCCTCCACTGGGACCTGTTCGGTCAGGAGGCATGAAGTGCAGTTCGGCACAAAAGGGCTGTTGAGGGGGGTGTAACCATACTGTGTCGAATAGCTGGCAACGCGAACGTTGTCAGTGTTCGTTACCGTTGTTGATTTCTGCGTCCAATCCAGAGGATTTGTTGTAGACCACGTGGTGGAATATGCAAAATGCTGGTGGAGGGCCTCGGTGACACCATCGTAGCTGACATACCGGTCGGTAACTGCGGGAAAATCATAGCGGCATTCCCAAAAATCGGGTGAACCGTTCATGGTGCCGTTGAAGACGCCAGCCTCAGACTGGAGATTCAGCCCCAGACATAGCGGACATAGCCCCCGCCCGGATAGGTGAGCTTCGTGAGCATGCCATAGGTCGGATCGTAGGAGAAATTGAAGCTCTGTCCATCCGGCAATACGATCTGGGACACGACAGTAGCGCTGGAGGACATGGCTGTTTGACAGTTGGGGCCTTCCCCCGGGATGAGATTCACCGTGTTGTCCGTGAACTGTGCGGATGCCGTTGTCCAGTAGACTTTGTATGCTGAGCTTTCACCAGCAGCGGTGATGGTATCGGGATTGCCTCCGAATCCGGATGACGTCAGCGCCGCCCTGCCAATGGAGTCGGTAAAGGTTAGCTGGTTTGTTGCATACGTTCCACCGCTTTCAGAGACGGCCGCTGTATTTCCGTTTCGATCCGTAATCGTCTGGGGGATGTAGGTTGAAGCCGATCCTCCGCGAAAGTAGTATTGTGTCCCTTCTCCGTCAGTCACGGTCGTCGGGGGGAACGATGCGATGTTCGTCGCTGGGATGGTAGTTGTTGCGAGGATCGACCCCTCGCCGCCGGTTGGATATTCCCCATCGTCATTTGCGCCCGAATTGCAGTTGTCAGTTCCATCTCCGCTGGCAACATTAGCAGAGACGGAAAGTCCGAGGTTATGCCTGCCACCTCCGGGGTCCTCGAAGACATAATTGAACGATCCGTGGCAGGTAATCAGGTGATCGAGGGTGCCAGTGATTGTCCAGGTCGTGCTTGAGAAGCTCATGAGAGGAACGGTGTAGCTCCATCCTCCCTGATTCCAGTCTCCCTCGCGAGCGCCCTGGTAGATGGGTTCATTAGTACCTCCCGAGCCGACCACAGAGAACGACCCATTTGAGTCGTAAGCAATTGCGAATGGGAGCGAGAGTCCCCGGCTTGGGGGCGTTTGGATTGGGATGCGGATGCTCACTGAGCCGTTCGCGGGGTTCACCGTTTCGACTGGGGAGTGGAGGTAATCGTGATCTCCGGGGGCCGGAGTGGAAGTGGTGTCGGTTTCATTCGGAAGTTGCGCACGAAGCGGCGCGATGGTTAAGGCAAAGACTGCAACCAAAGGCAAGTTCAAAAACCCACACTTCGCAATACGCATCCCTTTTCTCCCCGATCACCTGTTTATCTTGCTCTCTAAGCTTTCAAATCGGCGCAGTCACCGACGCACTCAGTCCACTTGAGGAACCTCTTGAAAAGGAGTATCCATGTGATTTGTTCCGCTTAGGGCTCTGCCACCCGACCCTTGGAGCATGATGGTCATGTCCCAGCGCCTCATCGATTTTGCTAAGTCCGAGGTCCGCATTTTTTGAGGACCAGATTTGGAAAAGTGAGATTAATATGACCCAAGTTTCCCCCGGAATCAAGTGAACCATGTGAATTTTGATCTTCGATCAACCCCATGGATTGCTAAAGGCTATTTATCAACTAGTCATAAGCTATGGTTACTTTGCAAGCAAAGGGTGAGGTGGATCACATGAAGAATCACATGAAGAATCACGTAAAGAAAAACAATTCTGTCATCTAACGGCAGCCCGAGTTTGGCCAATCGTCCTGCTCGTAGCAGTCCGCTCTTTATATGTGACACACGCGGCCCAGAACGCCTGGACTGCCTCTTTGCGTTGCGGTGACACAGTGTGGCGAAGTCGCTGCTTTCGAGACGCCCATGTATGCAAGCGACACCGAGGAGGTCAAGCTCATTCGATATTAGGGCGCCTGTTCGAGCAGAATGGTCCCAGATCTCAGGATCGAGAGCGATCAGATCGCTTTCGATCCATGATTTCAAGGACTTGTGATGTATCTCGAAAGCCGTATCCTTGGGACTGTAGTCAATTCTGCAACAGCCAAAGCACTAAGATAGAGCGAAAAGCTCAGTGTTGGTGCACCTTTCACCGGTAGAGCACCTGGGCTTGTACCAGATGGTCTACTCGCTTCGCCTGTAAGTTATTGATTTTATTGGTCGGGGAGAGAGGAT